>CAYOJI010000040.1:0-17676 GCA_964404225.1 uncultured Nitrospiraceae bacterium | reverse complement strand
ATTATAAGGTGAGCCCCTTTTTTATTCATCACGGAATTGGTGATGCTTCCAAAAGTCGGAGGTTCCTAAGTTTTTAGCTGAACTCAAACGTAACTGGAAATCATCGATGCTATTTGGTTTTATACTACGCAAGGCAGTCTTATCAAGAAAAGGTAGGTTAAAGATGCCATCTGCTACTATGTTGCTCAGCTTTGATGTCTGTATCCTACAAAGCATTTCTTTAATCAAGCGACCAATTGCGTATAACGGGTGCAGCACAAACGAAGTTGCGAAGCAATTTGGACTTTAGCCGTTTGTGATGCGTTAGGTGACCGTTTTGTTTGGCAATATCTAACCCTTAAATTCGCTTTTTGAGAATTACAATATATTCATATCGCATTGTAAAATCTTTTTCCCCTTTAATATTTGAAGGGGCATTCTCAATAGGCATCCTTTTATTTGATATTGCCCTAACAATGGTTTTCTCATGTAAAAACCCGAAGCTTTTAAAGAAATCGGCAGAAATTTTATCTGTAGGGAGTTCTTATCCTTTTACTCTCCTGTTTCCAACTACAAAACATACATATCCATTCTTTTTTATCTTTGTAGCAATTACTTGAATAGAATCGAACAAATCTTTATAAAATGAAAATACATCCTTTGCTCTCTTTTCATCTTTATTGGTAATTCTTTCTAAAACCTCATAAAAAATTTCTGAAGGTAAATTACGAATAATATCCTTAGGTCTGCTACCCAATGATGTTCTATCAACATTTTCCTCAAGTCCAAGCCATCTTAATGACAAACGAGAAAATTGTCCATATGCTACAGTGGTTCTTGAATCGCCATAAGGCGGAGAAGTAACAACAAGATTAATAGATCTATCTTCTAACTTTGATGGTTCAAGAATATTTCTATTTTCTAAGATAATCTGTGTCCTTTTATCCTTAAAATTTTTATAGAAAGTAGTAAGCAACCCAATATTTTTAAGACTTGTTTCTCGAAAAACTTTTAGCACGTTGGAATTATTATTACCATTTTTTCTCCTTAACAATTTAAATTCATTATATTTTGTTTTTGATACTTTCCTAACTGTTTCCGAAAAGGCAACCTTGAAAAAGTTTGTATAGTTTTCATTTTCTAAACAAAATATAGATTTTCTTAGTCTCGACAGTTGTTTTATTACCGCCTCATCAAACCAATAGTGGATATTATGGAACTCTACTATTTCAGAATGATTTTTACGATAGTTTTCCTCAATGAAATTTAATGTTTCAAGCAATTGCGTCGTGGGAATAGGTGTGGTTCGAACTTTTGCAATTAAAACAGCGAGGGGATTTATATCATAGCCTATAAAGTTTCTGTTATTTATTAAACATTCTCCTGCTACAACTCCCGAACCCATAAATGGGTCCAAAACCATGTCTCCTTCTTTAGAAAAATCTTGTAGAAGTTGTCGTACAACCAAAAAATGAAACATTGCTGGATAAGGATGGATGCCGTAAATTCCTGTTCCTGCAGGCGTGTCTTTGAAATCCCAATATTCATCCCTAACCCTTTTGAAAGGCAAGGTTTGCTTTGCTATAGTAGTTTTTGCTTTCGTTGAACATCCAGCCGATAATATGACTAAAAGATAAATTAAAAATTGGATAGCCCTGTTTTTCATAATTTACTCTCTCCCGCAATGAGCGGCTAACGTCACGAGCATATCTGAAGTTCCACGCGGGGGGAATTTGGGCGGAGTACCATAGGCACGAAGCCAGATACGTTCTGTTAGGCGAAGCCTTTTTATTCATATCTCACTTCCATTCCATCAGTTTTATTCAATTTGAAAAAAGAAACAAATCGCTTTATTGAGTTACTGTCTGATGTAATCTTCTTACTCAGCTTCTTGTACCTCCTAATGAGATATTCTTCTGAGCCACCTGGAAAAATAAAAGATACGCCAGAAGTCATGTTAAAATCTTTAAACTGGACTAATCTAATAAATAGTAATAAACCGGTGGCAGCGGTTTTACTGAAGGCAATGTCTATTAGTTTTATGTTGTCTCTTTTGTTCAAAATGTCTGTCAAGATCAATGTATTTTCTACTTCTGAGATAGAAGTAACTTTGAATAGAGAAGTATATGACGAGAGCAAAGCATCCAGTATGTCTTTTTCTATCTCATTTTGCCAGCCTATCTTATCCCGATAAATCTCGATAATGTTCTTGTTATCCACTCTGTATTCATTAAGAGCGAAATCCATCAAAACGCTTGTTTCATCCTCGCTATCAAATATCAATGTACCCCCACGAATAATGCCAAGTAGCCTCGCTGATTTCTCTAATACATCACGGTCAAGGCAGGAATCCATTATTTTATGATTTAATTCCTTACCAACCTTCCTGTATGTCTTATATTTTTCGATAAGTGTCATGATAATTCCCCCTCATAAGGTTTCGCCTATCGAGACGGCGGGTAAGCGAAGTTCGGAGTAAGGAAAGCTTGCTTTCATTACTCCGAACTTAGGTAAGCGAATTTGGGTGAGTCTGCCTCTGGCAGACGAACCGCTTACCTATCAGATGGGCGATGTGTCGCTGACGCAATGTGACTGGTATTTGCATTTCTACCCACCTCGTTTATTTAATTTAATGATAATAACACATAAAGTCCAGAGCGACACGAAGCCCAATCTGACATTAGCTTACCCGCCGTCTCGATGAGCAAAATGGAGCGTCAGCGACATTTTGCTCATCTCGTTTGTATCCGCACTTGAGTTCGGATATCCCCCAAATTTGGGGGTGTATCCGAAGTAGTTCGGATATACCAACTGTATCAGCATCCTCTTACTGTCTATATCTTCTGTTTTCAATTTTACAACCTCGCCAACCCTTAAGCCAGCAGAATATACGAGCATCAGGATTGCCCTGTGTTTTAAATTATCCAACGAATTAAGGATTTTTACAACTTCTTCTTTGCTTAAAACAACTGGTAACTTTTTATCTTTCCTTGGTCTTTTGACTTCATATATAAACTTCTTCTTAAGCATTGTTCCATAATAAAACTTCAGGGCGTTGATAGCTTGATTGAGTGTGGAAGTGGCAGATTGTTTTTCTTCAGCAAGATAGGCCAGATACTCTTTGATGTCATTATCAGTTATCTCATAAGGGCTTTTGCCAGTGAAACTCAGAAAGTCCCTGTTGTAATAGAGATAGCCTTTGACAGTTTTATAGCTGTATTTTCTTGAAACAACTTCTCTCCGAAGGTCTTCAAATCGAGATTGCTTCAGGACTTCGTCACTCGCAATGACAGCGGTAGGAAGTTTTACTTGCAGGGCAGGGTCTAAATGGATTTTTTCTCCCTCAAAAGCCTTTAAAATCTTCTCTATAGTTCCATCAGTATCTGGAAAACTCCAATACCTTTTATCCTTATGCCACTTTCTGCCTTCAATGGTTTTGACTTTTGCAACAAGTTGAGAATCGTAGGAGAAGGAAACCTTTATCCTGCCTGAAACATCTTTACCAACCTTTACTACCATAACTGATACTTCCTTGGGAAAGGTGGGAGTTTTACGGTCTAATTATTGATTAAAAACCCTTATGTGGTCAAGGGGTTGCTTTTTTAAGGAAATTAGATAATATTTAATAATGACTCAGGAAAAGAAAAATATAATTAATGTCTTAAAAGATCCACATTGGAGAATCATTTTTATTGTTTTGATTATCTTTCTCTTTCTATATTTGTGGAGCCAAATTTTTAGATTTGGAGCTACTGAATCTCATGATATTAGTTATAGTCAATTTGTCGAACAACTTGATAATAACAATGTTAAATCAGTAACAATAAAGGGTTTACAAATGAGAGGAGAATTTATTAAAGAGATAAATGTTCAGATAGAAGGTGAGATAAAGGGTAGAAATGTAAAAAATTTCCGGACCTTTTTGCCGACATTTCAAGGTGATGAACTCCTTTCTAAACTTCAACAAAAAAAGGTTGTTATCAATGTGGAACCCGCTGAAGAGAAATCTCTTTTGTGGCAATTCTTTATTGGGCTTCTGCCTTGGTTACTGATAATAGGAATATGGATATTAATAATGAGGAGGGCTCAACAAATTCAAGGTGGGCCAGGTGGGTTATTTACCTTTGGAACGAGCAAAGCAAAGCTTATTGATGCTAAAAAGATTAATATTACATTTAAAGATGTCGCGGGGATGGATAATGTGAAACAGGAACTTAAAGAAACGATCGAGTTTCTCAGGGACCCTTCAAAATTTAAATCTATCGGAGCTAAAGTCCCCAAAGGTATTCTTTTAGTAGGTCCACCTGGAACAGGCAAGACCCTCCTTGCAAGGGCTGTAGCAGGAGAAGCTGGTGTCCCTTTTTACAGTATTAGTGCATCTGAATTCATAGAAATGTTTGTAGGGGTTGGGGCTGCTCGTGTTAGGGATTTATTTAAGAAGGCGAAGGAAAATCAACCGAGTATTATATTCATTGATGAAATAGATGCAGTCGGTCGCACCAGAGGCGCAGGATTAGGTGGTGGACATGATGAAAGAGAGCAAACGTTAAACCAGCTTTTGAGCGAAATGGATGGGTTTGAACCTCATGAGGAAGTTATTGTAATTGCAGCAACTAATAGACCTGATGTGCTTGATCCAGCACTTCTCAGACCAGGAAGGTTTGATAGGCATATCGTTATTGATAGACCGGGAGTAAAGGAACGCAAAGCAATTCTTGAAGTTCATACGAAAAATAAGAAGTTAGCATCTGATGTGGATCTCGAAAAGATAGCCAAAGGAACACCAGGAATGACAGGCGCTGATCTCGAGAATTTAGCAAATGAAGCTGCGCTCATCGCTGTAAGGAAAAATAAAGACAGGATAGATATGAGTGACTTTGAGGAAGCAAAAGATACGATATTAATGGGATCTGTAAGAGAAGAAACAATTAGTGATTTCGAGAAAAAAATAACAGCATATCATGAAGCAGGTCATGCCCTTGTTGCATGGGAACTGCCAGGAACAGACCCTGTTCACAAGGTAAGTATTATCCCACGAGGTATGGCGATGGGTGCAACCCAGTTGCTTCCCGAAGAAGACAGGCATTATTATCCCAAATCTTATCTTATGAATCGATTATCAGTAGCTCTTGCAGGAAGATCTGCAGAAAAGCTGGTCTTTAATGATATAAGTAGCGGTGCCCATAATGACCTTAAAGAGGCAACCTCCCTTGCAGAAAAAATGGTTGCACAATGGGGTATGAGCGAGAAGATTGGACCTTTAAATCTTGGAAGAGGAGAGGAACATCCATTTTTAGGAAGAGAACTTGCACAGCCTAAGCGTTATAGTGAGGAGATGGCATGGCTCATGGATCAGGAGATACGAAATATTATAATGGAGGCTGAGGCAAGGGCAGAAGAAATCTTAAAAAATAATAGACATGTTCTTGACAGTTTAGCAGAGGCATTAATCAGAGAAGAAGAACTTGAAAGAAGCGAAATAGAAAGGATAATAAAGGAGGCGAAGGAGAAAAAGGCTAATTCATAGATTTGACAATTTAGCTAACTCTTCGAGAGTTAGGGTTTCGGCTCTCCTGTGCGGATCAATACCTGCTTTATAAAGCCACTCTTTTGTATTAGGATTTATCGATTTAAGGGAATTCGATAACATTTTTCTTCTCTTTAAAAAGGCTGTCTTTATTATTCTGAAAAATAGGTCTTCATCTTTGACATAAACGGGGGGTTTTTCATATACCTCAAGATGTATGACAGCTGAATCTACCTTTGGCACTGGTTTAAATGCCTTTTTAGGTATTATAAAACTCAACCGCGGCTTTGCATAATAATTTACTACAATCGATAGCAAACCATAATGTTTTGTATTTGGTTTTGCTACTATTCTTTCTGCAACTTCTTTTTGAACAGTAAGTGTCATAGATTTCACATGTCTTCTTGCTTCGAGCAGTCTGAAAATAATTGGTGTTGTTATGTAATAAGGTATGTTTGCAACGACTTTAAAATTGGGTAGGGTTTCATAAGGATATTTCATGGCATCCCCATGTACTAATTCTATATTTTCATAATCAGAAAGTTCTTCTTTTAGTTTTTCATATAATTTAATATCGAGCTCTATTGCGATGACCTTTTTAACCTTTTTAGCAAGCATCTTTGTCATTTTACCAAGACCAGGACCTATCTCTAAAACGATATCTTCAGCACCGAGGCTTGCTACATCGATTATTTTATTGATTATGGAAGGATCTAAAAGGAAATGTTGTCCTAATCTTTTTTGTTTTGACATTTTAGATATTAGGACCCCCTCCCCTTGTATTTCTGAGGATTAAAAGACCTAAAAGAAAAAAAACAGCTAAAGAAAGTATAGCGGGCCTTTGACTTTTGAAAGTTGCAGAGATATAACCGAAAATAAGCGGACCTAAAATTGCAGAAGTTTTTCCAACAAAAGAGTATGCTCCAAAATATTCTGCTTCCTTTTTCTGGGGAATAATTTGAGTAAAAAAGGCGCGCGAGGCAGCCTGAACAGAGCCAAGCCCAAGGCCAGCAATTGAAGCTAATATACAAAACTGGATTTTTGTCTGAATAAAAAAAGATATTACAGATACAGTTGTCCATAAAATAAGTGAAATAGTAATAATATATTTAGGCCCCCAATAGTCTGTAGGTTTGGCTATTAGAAGAGACCCCAAAAAAGCGGTTGTCTGAACAACAAGATAAAGACCGATAAGTTCGTGGGGGAGGAAATCGAGTGAGGTAGCAGCAAATATACTTGAAAATACTATTACAGTATTTACTCCATCTATATAAACAAAGTATGAGATTAAAAAGTTTCTTGCTGATTTCTCTAACCATATTTCTTTTAGGGTTGAGATTGTGTACTTGAGTCCCTTTTTAGCAGCATCAAAAAAATTATATTCTCCTTTGTGATCTTTCGGAAGAAATATAAAGGCTGGGAAGGAAAATAAGAGTAAGAATAAGGCAACCATAAGCCAAGTGTATTCAAATCGGCTTGCTTTTACCAAAGGTAATGCCAATAAAAGTGAGATTATAGAGCCTGCGTATCCCGTCATAAAGCCCCATGCAGAAACTCGGCCTTGATATGCTTTTGGAAATATACGGGGAAGAAAGGAATTATAAAAGACTATACCGCCTTCTATACCAACATTTGCAGCTATAATTAATAAAAATCCTTCAAAGAAGTTACCTTTCTTTAAAAGCGAGAATCCTGCAATCGCAATAACACTTAAGATTGTATAGATAAAGAGGAGCCTTTTTCTTAGTCCACAATAGTCTGCTATTCCACCCATAAAAGGTGAAGAAAATGCTACTAAAGCCATACTTAATGCAATTGCTCTACCCCACCATAAATCTCCCATTCCAGTTTCATTTCCAACTATTATATTTGTATAGTATACAGGGAAGACCACGGCTGCTATGACAGCCGAGTAGCTGGAGTTTGCAAAGTCGAAGGACAACCAGCTTAATAGATATTTTTTGTTAAGAATCATGATAAGATTGTTTAGACATCCAATTTTGCTGCGAGTTTTATAGCCTCGATCATACTGGAAGGATTGGCTAAGCCTTTCCATGCTATATCATAAGCTGTTCCGTGGTCCGGCGAAGTTCGAATAAATGGAAGGCCTATTGTCACATTGACACCTTTATCAAATGCAATCATCTTTAAAGGTATTAATCCCTGGTCATGGTACATACAAACAACAAGATCTACTTCTCCTTTGTATGCCTTATGAAAAATTGTATCAGGTGGGTAAGGACCACTTACAGGTATACCTTCTTTTAAAGCAACTTTTATAGCAGGAGAAATCTTTTTTTTCTCCTCATCGCCAAATAAGCCACCTTCTCCTGCGTGAGGGTTTAAGCCTGCTACAGCAATCCTTGGATTTTTTATCTTTAATAGGTCGCATGCCTTTTTTGCAAGACGTATGGTTTTCAATATTTTTTTTCTTGTAAGCAATGAAGGAACATTTTTAATAGCTGTATGAATTGTTGTGAGAACGACCCTTAATTGTCCTCCAATAAGCATCATTGCATAATCTTTTGTTTTTGTTAGATCAGCAAGCATTTCTGTATGACCTGGCCATCGAAAACCTGCTAATTTGAGAGATTCTTTAGATATAGGAGCAGTAACGATACCGTCAATTTTTTTTGATAGTGCAAATTCTACAGCTTTATATATATAGGTAACACATGCTTTTCCGCCTTCTACAGTGGGTTTATTTCTTTCAAAATTTTTAATCATTCCTATATCAATTACATCGATTATTCCGGAAGAGGATTTTGAATCAGAAGGTGAATTGATAATCCTTATTGTTAAGGGAAGTTTAAGGGTATTCAGTATTTTCTTTATAACAGATGCATCTCCTATGATAAAAGGGGTACAAACTTTAGAAATTTCGGGTAAAGAAATTGCCTTTACTATTACCTCGGGACCAATACCTCCCGGATCTCCCATTGTGATAGCAATTTTTTTCAATAAAGTTCATCTCCTTCAAGTTTAATCTTTATACAGGCTTTTTCTCTCATTTCATTAATATATTCTTTTAACCGTTTATTTAATTCTACCTCTATTAAATATTTTTCGATCTCCTCCCTGACATCTTCAAAATCTTTACCATAAAATTTATCAATATTTGCTTCATAAAATTGTTTCACCTCTTTGTCTTTTATCCTGATGAAAGTCTTTATTTTTAGTTCAATATAAGTATTAACTAATTCATCGTCAGATGGTTCATCTAACCCTAATTTTTTCGCTTCCCTTATAAGAAGTATTCTGTTAATCATTGTGTTAAGAACTTCTTCTTTTCTAATATCTGGTGATGATTTTAGTATCTCATAATATCTTTCTTTTAACTCACTATAAGTTATTGCAATATTATCAACATATGCTACGATACTATCCTTGATTTCTCCCTTAACAACTGAACTACAGCAGAAAAAATATGTTACTAAAAGTATTTTTAGGATAAAAATCAATAAGTATTTTTTATGGTTAGAATGCATGACCAATGCTAAAGTGTATTTCTCCAGTACTTTCACCCTTTTCTCTTTGTAACTTATATCCGTAATCTATTCTTAAAGGTCCGACAGGGGTATTGTACCTTAAGCCTATTCCAGTGGTAAATTTAAAGTCTGTAATATCTAAATCTTTTATATCTATCCAAACATTGCCTCCGTCAAGAAATGCTACTAATCCTATACCTTTACCTACGGAAGTTCTTAATTCAAGACTTTCCATGATAAATACATTTCCTCCAGTTGGAGTTCCATCAGAACCCTTCGGGCCAAGTGTATCTTGGTCATAACCCCTTACTGTATTTCTTCCTCCAAGAAAGAATCTTTCTACTATAGGTAGTTCTCTTGTTTTATGGTATCCTTGTGCGAATCCCCCCCTTACAGAACCTGCAAAAACTATACCTTTAATTAATTCCTGATAAAAATTAGAGTATATTGAAAATTTTACGAAATTTGTTTCTGATAAAAACAGAGGACCAGTAAGTTTAATTGATGCTCCCGAGAGAATCCCTTTTTTGGGATAGAATGGACTATCTCTTGTGTCATAAATAAGACCGAATCTTAACCCACTTATAATAAGTGTGCCGGTATCTTCTCTGCTCAAAACAACATCTGGTTTGACATCATAAGTATTTACAAGCGAAAATTCATAAAATAACTCGGATTTTATATTCCTATTCAATTTTTTTTCTAATCCAACGGTAACGGCATGTCTTGTTAATTCATATCTGGTTTCTCTTGTATCAATGTTGATCTCCTTTTTATTTTCACTTAGAAAAAATACTCTCAGGGGTAGATTTCTATTCAAAAACCATGGTTCATAGTACTGGAACATGAATCTCCTTTCGAGCGAACTTAATTCGAATTTTGCCGAACCTATCCTATTCATACCAAATAGATTTCTATAACTCAACTCGAACACACCTCTAAATTGTTCATACTCTGCATAACCAAGACTTAATTCTAATGCCCCTGCATTTCCTTCATTTAATCTCATAAGGACATCTTTTTTATAGTCATATCTATCAAGTACATTTATATCTATCTCTGTAAACAGACCCAATCTATATAGATTTTGTCTTTCCTTGGTTAAGATATTGTAATCAAAAGGTTTATTTTCTTTTTCGTATAATTCTCTTTTAATAACCTTGTATTTTGTTTTCTGATTTCCTGTAATGATTGTTTTGCCGAAAACCGTTTTTTCTCCTTCATATATTTTGAATATAACAAAAGCCTTTTCTTCTTGAAAATTCCTTTCGACTGCTACACTTATATCTGGAAAGCCACTGGAATTGTAAAGATCAATAATTTTGAATCTTGCATCTGATATATCAACTTCATTGTATGCCTGTCCTTGCCTTATATTAATAACTTTTCTAATTTCTTCTTCGGAAATGAAATTAGCTCCAAAGATATCTATTTTCTCTATTATTGTTTTAAAACCTTCATTAATACGGATAACAAGATCCACCGTATTTAATGTTTCATCGTATATTGTCTGAAATTCTTCAATTTTTGCTAAAATATAACCGAGTGAGTTATAAAATGCTATAATTGAGTCTAAATCTTTATTTATCAGATCCGGATTATAAATTTTCTCTTCTTTAAGTGCCATGATCTCTTTAAGACTTCCTTCTGGCAGGGTATTGTCAAGGAAAGTGATTGAGTTTATTTTGACCTTGGGACCTTCGTATATAAATAAATTTAGGAAAATCGTGTTTTCTTTCATTGTTATTATAGGTGCTATCTGTGCAAACGGATAACCTTCAGAGTAATAAATAGATAATATTCTATGGACTGTTTCCTCTATAAGTGCATCATTAAAATCTTCTGCTTCAAAAAAGGGTATTCCTTTAATTATCTTCTTTTTTGAAATATTGTCATTTCCTTCTATAGAAATAACTAATTTTTTGCCCGGATTAACAAAAATATCGAGGATGCCTTTTGAATATTCATAAGGTCCTACAATAGGGTTAAAATAGTTAGATTTCTTAAGTTTAGACTTGATCCTTTCTAAATCTTTTTTTAAAATTGTCTGGTCAAAGATATCTCCTTCAGTTAATTGCATCACAGACCTTACCTCTTCATTAGTGCCAGTTATAGTTATATTTTTGATTATCTCTGGAGGACCTGTATCAACAAAGAGATTAAGTTGTATTCTGTAAGGATTATCTAATGTTTTAATCTCGCTTTTAATAGTAGCATGTGTAAATCCTCGTGTAGCTAAATCTTGCTTGAGATCTTTTATAGCTTTCTCAATAACATCGCATTTCAAATGCTCTCCCTCTTTCAAACTGAAAAGGTTTTTGATGGTTTTTTTTGAGATTCCGAAAGGATTATTTTTAAAGAATATATTTATATCTTTTAGTAATTGTTTCTCTTTTACTTTTATAAAAACTTTTGCTTTTTCTTCATTATTTACCCGTATTTCGAGATCTTCGAATATGTCTTTAAGAAAAGCCCTTTTTATACCTAATTTAACGGTCTCTGAATCTATTTCACCACCAATTTCTATATCAAGTAAGTAAAGTAATTCGTCTTTGTTGATAGAATATAATCCTTCAATTTCTATTTCTGAGACCGTGATAGCTTTGGCATGAGGAGAGGGTATAAAAAAATACAAAAGAAGAATTAAAAGGCTTAGAAGATGAAGTTTCGGATGTTTGAATCTTTTTTTATTTTTCATTTGAATTCAAACCTAAATTTGATATCGCCTCCTATGCTACCTCTTTCATCCCTTATCCCTACCAAGGAGATATTTTTACCAATGAGATATTCGAGCTTAATTATTTGCTCTTCAACAGAACCTATGGAAGTTGTATAAGTGACAAATAACTTATCACCGATAAGTCTTTCAGAGACGGTTACGCGAGGTTCGACAGTACTCGTTGTTTTTGATACAGAAGTCTCGATTTGAAATCTGTCTAATCCTGTCAACGTTCTTACTCTTTCTTGAAGGACATCTTGTACCTTACCTGTAATAAATGAAGTAGCTTCTCCTGCTCCTATACCTCCCTCAAGTCCTTTGAGTTGTTTTCCTATCTGTCCAACTGTTAAAAGTGCAAGGATATCAATTTCTTCAAGATGAGGATCGGATGAAAGGGATAGATTAAAGTGATCGATCTGGCCTTCGAGATTTAATCTTATGTTATATCCTTTTATTTCTGTTTCAGCGGTGAGATTCAGTGAAGGTTTAATCCTATGTGGGTCTATAAAATCAGCACTGGCATGAATTATTTTAAACTCATTATTTCTGAAATATACATATCCTTCTGATGCTTCGAGCCTTCCTAAAAGTATAGGATTAGATACAGTTCCTTTTACTATCATATCTCCTCTTATAACTACTGGAGCTGTTGCTATATTATTATCGATGGATATACTATCACTTCCAGTAATTCTTATATTAAGTGAAGCTCTCTCAAATGCTGATGTGCCGACTTTTGGTACTGGCTTAGGTTTTGCTGTTATAAGCCAGGTTTTCCATTCGATGTTTTTCCTATATCTTGCCCTATTAATATTTACATCCCCTGTAATGCTTTGATTATCTTTTGTGCCCTTATAAACAAGTTCACCACTAAAATTGATATCAAAACCCTCAGATACCACAGTTTTTATTCTTTTTAAATCAGCTTCTAAATGAAACCGATCCATCTGAAAAGCTTTTAGATAAACAACGCCAGAGATATTTATATCTCCTCCCCCAATTTTTCCTGCGAGTTTGTCTATAACGATTCTATTTTTGTCTACATAAAGATATCCATTTATTGAAGTTATATATAATGGATAATCTTTCATTCCAAATGAAGCATTCGAAATGTCCATCCATCCGTCAATTTCTGGTTTATTCCACATCCCTTTAATAGAGAAGGCAAAATTTGCGTTACCTTTTAAGTATCCTAATGCATTTGAAAAGCCTTTCAGTGGTGAAAGTGCAGAGCTGCCTTCCATTAATAGGTCGTACCTTTTACCTATTTCCATCCCTCCTTCTATTTTGAAAGTAGTAGTACCACTTTGTAATGAGAAATCTTTAAAGAGTAAATTATTATTTTGAAGCACTATTTTTATATCAGAGATATTGGTAAATGTTTGTTCATAAAGGGAGAGGGTGAGGTGGCTTATTGAAGTTGAGGCATTAATGTGTTTTTTATCTCCATTCATCAAAATACGGCCATCAAGATTTAATATTAGATCTTCAGGGACATCTTTTAGTATAGAGCTTATAATAAAATCATATCTTCCTGGTTGAATTTCAACTTCAGCACTCCATGGTAATTCATTATTAAGATATCCTTTGCCCTTTAATTTCATCCTTTCATCGAATAGGGCAGCTCGAAGATTAATTTTTCTGTCTTTTATAGTTGCGTATATATTGCCACCTCCCATATTCCTTCCTTTAAATGTTCCGCCCAAGATCTTTGCTTTTAATGAAATTAGAGGATCTTCAAAAGTTCCTTCCCCTTTTGATTCAATTTCTATAATTGCATCCTTTGGCATGCCATAAAATCCGAAATCCTTTAGGAATACATTTTTTGAGGAGGCAATATATGAAAATCTATTTTGGGGGATTATCCTGCCTTCAGCATTTACAATAGAATCGCCTTTTCTGATCTTTAGATTTTTGATAAAATCTCTTTTTTAAAATATCTGAAGCTCATTGATGCAAAATCAAAAGGAATGTTTAATAGGGATGCCTTATCAATTGTTGCCTTCCCTGAAATGTCCAAATTATCAGACGTTCCGTTCATAATAATATCTGCATCTATGTTGCCTTTGGTAGAAAGTTTGGTGTTGAATAATTTAGTTAATTTTTCTAATTTTGCATTTTTAATCGAACATGATAAATCATAAATAGGCATAGATAAATCAAATAGTGTTTTTGCTTTAGGAAAAGAAATCTTGCCTGTTAGAGTATGCTCTTCATCGTATGATTTAAAAATAGATTTATTAATGCTAAGTAAAGTTTTTTCATAAGAGAGATCAGTTATAACATTATTAAAACTGTAATTATTTAAAACTATATCTAAAAAAGAGCCTTTCCCGATGATCTTAGGATTTAAAAACGAGCCATTGATTTCTCCCAAAAAACTACCACGCCCACTGATTTCCTTGTAGTATGGATATGTAAGTTCAGAGATATTATTAGTAATAAGATTACTTTTTAATCCCAATTCTTTATTTTGTAAATCCACTTTTCCATTAAGATAAAGTTCTGAAAGGGGAGAACTTATTTGTAGATTTGAAAAAGAAAGGATTTTATTATTTAATGAATATTCTCCTTTTATCTCTTTTATTCTATGGATAATATTACTATCTTTAGATACTTTTTGAGAAGACTTGTAAATAAACCATCCAACCGGATTAAATTCCTTACCAGATGATATGACCTGACCGTCTACTTTCCCAATAGGTATTTCAGGATTCCATCCGATAAGTTCGAAAGCTGAATTGCTATCTATCGATTTAAAAATTACATCAAGTGTAAAAAAATTAACAACCGGAAGGTTTATTGATGCCTTTGCGATCGCTGTTCCATTATATAACGAGGCGAAACCATTTTCGAATTTCATTGTCCCTTTACCATAGGAAATGTTGCAGGTGAGGGTATTTATATCTACTCCAAAGAGATTACCTTTTTTTAAACTTGCTTTGGCATCTCCATAGATATCTGACAAAGTTCCTTTTATCCTCCCCTCAAAGTTAACATATCCTTCTATTTTTTCTTTAACTTTAAGGAATTCCATTAAGGTCTGTAGATAGAGATTCCCATTCAGCTTTAAATCTAAAAAGATATTTTCTAATATTTTTATACCATGTAATCTATCGTATCCAGGAAATTTTATTTCACCATGGGCATCGATTTTTCCTTCACCTTTTTGAGTAAGGTTTAAAAGGTGTTTCACAGATTCAACCAGTAGAGTTATCTGTGTCTTTAGTATGCCTTTATCCTTTGAATAGGAACCTTCTCCTACTAATGAAGAACCGAGAGATTTTATCTCAAGATGTTTTAATTCAATGGTGTTATCCTTAAAAGACATAGAGGTTTTTAAATAGCATTCAATTTTAGGCCAATCAGCTTTTTCTACGATGAGTTTTTTAATAGAAGCTTGAAGTTTTTGGTGATGTCTAATAATTATTTCACATTTAATATCATTTAAATATACAAATATCTTGAGATCGTCGTCTTTTATATCAGCGTTCCCTTTAAGAATTTCTATTACTTTTAATTTAACTTTGATTTTTGGTTTTTTTTCTTTTTTAAGATATTGTTGGATATTTTTGATTATCTCTTCGATAATTTTCTTTTCTGCCTTTATCTTTGGTTCATCGATTAATATTCTATTTATTGAAATGTATCTATTTAGAATGCTTGAAAGCTTAATGTAGGCTTTAACTTTTTTAGTCGAAAATATTTCGTTATCGTCGGAGTAAACTTTTACATTTCTTGCTTCTATAAATAGTGGGAATATGTTTAAATAGATCTTTTCTAAGTCTACTTTTTTACCACAGGCTGATTCAATTTCAGGTATTACTATATTTTTGAGAAAAGCGGATACTAAAGGGCCTCTTGATATAAAAAAAATTAATCCTATGATCACTATAAGAATTATTATTAAGAGTGTATTTTTTATCTTTTTCTTCATTTTAGTCTATTATTGTAACAATTAAATTGTGCTCTTTACTATTTTAATGAAATTATATTTATTTGGCTTAATGTGCATAAATTTATTCCATAAGGCTTTGACAGGTAACTCTTTGTTTTTATATACTTCCATAAAAAAGTAAGGAGAAATTTATGGATTTTGGAATGAAAAATAGGTTGTCACGAATCATTAGACCTAAGACAGGGAGAACGGTCATGCTGGCAGTGGATCACGGTTATTTTCAGGGTCCTACAACAGGGCTAAGAGATTTTAAAAAATCTATTACTCCTTTAATCCCCCATGCAGATTGCTTATTTATCACGAGGGGAATGCTTAGAACATGTGTTGATCCAAGAAGTGATGTCGCAGTGTGTCTTAGAGTTTCAGGCGGGCCGAGCATCCTTGGTGAATTATCGAACGAGGATATTACTACTTCTTTAGAAGAGGCGATAAGACTTAATGCATCAGGAGTAGGCATGTCTATTTTTGTTGGAGCTACCAATGAGGATAGGACGATATCAAATCTTGGGAAATTGGTAAACGAGGCAGAAAGATTTGGAATACCTGTGCTTGCCGTAACAGCTGTTGGTAAGGAAATGGGTAGAGATGCGCGTTATCTTGGGTTAGCCTGTAGGATAGCAGCAGAAATGGGTGCACATTTTGTTAAAACGTATTATTGTGAGGATTTTTATAAAGTTGTAGAAGGGTGTCCTGTTCCGATTGTTATGGCAGGAGGTAAAAAGATTCCTGAAAAAGATGCCTTGCAGATGACATTCAATGCTATCAAAGAGGGTGCCTCAGGAGTTGATATGGGTAGAAATATATTTCAGAGTGACAATCCTGTGGGAATGATTAAAGCAATTAGGGCTATCGTTCACAAAAATGCATCGGTAGAAGAAGCATTTGAAATATATTCTAAAAAATGATTTAGAGCTTTACATTGAAGGTTGCTGTTTATTACAACAATAACGATATAAGAATCGAAGACCGCCCTGTACCTTCTATTTCTGACGAAGAGATTTTGGTAAAAATGAAGGCTTCTGGAATATGCGGAACAGATGTTATGCAGTGGTACAGAATTAAAAAAGCTCCTTGTGTCCTTGGTCATGAAATGGCTGGTGAGGTAATGGAAATAGGGTCGAAGGTCAAGGGATTTAAGAAGGGCGACAGGGTGTTTGTTACTCATCATGTTCCATGTTATGAATGTTATTATTGTAAGCAGGAAAAATATACTGCGTGCGAATTCCTACACGCTGGAAACTATGAACCCGGAGGTTTTTCGGAATTCATACTGGTTCCAAAAGAAAATGTTAAATATGGAACTTTCTTACTACCAGAGAAAATAAGCTTTGAGGAGGCTACGATGATTGAGCCTCTCGGATGTGTGATAGCAGGACAGAATGAAATAGATCTAAAGGAAGGTCAAACTGTTCTCATAATTGGTGCTGGGGTAACGGGTATTTTACATATTCAATTATCAAAAATTAAAAAGACCAAGATAATAGCAATAGATATTCATGATTATAAATTAGCTAAGGCTTTAGAATTTGGAGCAGATTATGTATTTGATGCAATGAAATACTCTCCTGATCAATTAAAAAAGGTTAACAGTAACAGATTGGCAGATACGGTTATTCTTTGTTCCTCCTCAACAAAGGCGGCTGAAAATGCATTATATTCTGTTGATAAAAAAGGGAAGATTCTTTTTTTTGCAGTTCCTGAAAATGACATTAAAATACCATCTCTGAGATTCTGGAGGCACGAGATAACGCTTATATTTTCATATGGTGCTTCACCTTCTAACATTCAACATGCAATAGAGCTAATTAGCAATGATAGTGTTAATGTAAGAGATATTGTTACACACAAAGTTTCGCTTTCAAATATTCAACGAGGGTTTAATATAGCCTCAGATGCTAAAGAGTCATTAAAGGTTGTTGTTGTACCAGATGCCGAAACTTAGCCCATATTAGATGTTGTAAAATATTTTCTGTAAATTCAAAATAGGGTATAATCCTCAAGGAAA
>CAYOJI010000039.1:0-17701 GCA_964404225.1 uncultured Nitrospiraceae bacterium | reverse complement strand
TTTTTTATTCATCACGGAATTGGTGATGCTTCCAATTAAACCAAAATGATCAACAGGTCTTATTTTTTCCTTGACATATAATTAATAAAGATGGTATAAGAGTATGCGGTAACAATTAGTAAGCAGTCATTATTTTCTTTATTCATAAGCTTTAAATATGTAAGGAGGTATTTTAATGGGAATAAAACGATTTTGGGATAAAAAGGATTATGGAGCACCTTTATTTACTGTCTGCCTCTTAATTTTAATCTTCCTAATCTCAATAATTGCATCTACCGGTACCAGCCAAAAGGAGATATTTGCACAAGAAAAACGAGCAACAGAACTTACAACTGATGATTGTATTAAATGCCACTCAGAAGTTGTTAAGACTGTAGAGACTAAAGGTGCTAAACACAAAACTGCAATAAATTGTATGAATTGTCATAAAGGGCATCCACCAATGGTTCCAAAAGAACAGATCATCCCTGCCTGTAGTGAATGCCATGCTGGTAAACCTCATTACGAGATCGCTAACTGTCAAGGTTGCCATTCTGATCCACATGCACCACTTGAAATGAAATTAGCAGCTAATATTACCGATCCATGTCTCACCTGTCATCCAGCACAAGGTAAAGAGATGAAGGAAAATCCTACACTCCACACGAATGTTGCTTGTACTATGTGTCACAGAGCTCACAAGGAAATCCCACCATGTATGAGATGTCACAAACCTCATTCTGTAGAAATGGTTGATAAAGATTGTTTGGGTTGTCATCCTGCACACCAGCCGCTCACCATCACATATGGTCAAGACATGCCTTCAAAAAATTGTGCTCCATGCCATCAAAATATCTTTAATACTTTAAGATCTGTTCAGACAAAACATTCTGCCCTTGAATGTGCGTTCTGTCACAAGGAAAAACACAAGATGATACCTACGTGTGAGACCTGTCATGGTACACCTCATCCACCAGCGATGTTAGCTAAGTTTAAGGATTGTAACGGATGCCACATTAGTGCACATAGTTTAGGAAAGGAGGGAGGACAATAAATGAATCATAAGAAAAAAACGGTTTTATTGATAGGTTGTTGCTTAATTTCGGTAATACTCATTTTAGTAGCATGTGCAACTCAACCCATTGCGCCTGAAAAAGCAAAAACAGAACCGCAGGTAGTCCCACAAAAAGAAACTCAAGTAGTCCAAGCTGAGGTTGTTCCTAAAGAAGAACCAAAACCAGTATTACCATATGAACTCGAGCTTAAGCCTTTGAGCACAGCCGAATGTGGACGCTGTCATCTATCCATTTATAATCAGATTAGGACTGAAGGAGGAAAACACAAGATCGAGTGTACTCAGTGCCATGTTAAATTCCATGTCTATAACCCTATAAAACAAAACTGGAAAGAGATCATGCCGAAATGTGAAACATGTCATGGGCTTATTCATGGAGAAAAATTTGCAGCATGCCTTCAATGTCATTCTAATCCACATGCGCCAAAAACTCAAATGGCAATGACACCTGAATTTGCAAAGGTATGTGGTGATTGCCATCCTAAAGTAGGACAGGAGCTTCAGAAAAATCCGAGTAAACATACTAAAGTAGCATGTGCTATGTGCCATCATGATAAGCATGGATACATACCATCTTGTATGGAATGCCATAGACCACACGTTGCTAATCAAAAAGTAGAAGAATGCCTGGCATGCCACCCTGTACACTCTCCGCTTAATATTGCATATGCTTCGACAGTAGCAAATGAGGTTTGTGGTTCATGTCATGGTGCAGTATATAAAAAGTTGTCAGCAAGTCAAAGCAAGCACAGACAGGTTACATGCGCACAATGTCATTCAAAGCACAAGTATATTCCTCAGTGCGAAGAATGCCATGGCAGACCTCATGGTGAAGTTGTTCTTAAAAAGTTTCCTAATTGCTTACAATGCCATGTAGATGTTCATGATTTACCCTCGAAATCATCAGGTAAGTAAATAAAATCTATTTTAAAATGTAATAAACCCCGGTGAGAAAATTGATTCCATCGGGGTTTTATTTTTGAGCAATATTTACATTATTCGTATCAAAGTTTTAACTACTTATGAACTTTAGTTTTAAATAGAATTGAACCTCAAGTAGTTATTGACATTTATTATGTATGTTATTAAAGTAAATTAGAATTTCCTTAATTTTAAACTTTTTTAATATTAAAATAGGTCGAGATAAAATGAAATTTTGTAAACTTTGCATAGTTTACTTAACCATAATTTTTGTATTTTTTTCTATAAAGATAACTAATGCACAAGAAAATCCTTGCTTAAGTTGTCATTCAAAATTTAAAGAACATGCAAAAAGTGTTCATGCAGCTATAGCATTGGGTTGTCAGACGTGTCATGAATCGGTTGAAGGAAAAAATCATCCTGCACAAAAAAATAGCATTAAGCTTACACAGGAAATGCCACAACTATGTTATTCCTGTCATGATAAATCAAAATTTTCTGGAAATTCTATCCATCAACCTATCTCTTCAGGAATGTGCACAGGATGTCACGATGCCCATCAATCAAATTATAGAAAAATTCTTATAAAAGATATTCCACAAGTATGTTATCTATGCCATAATGAGTCTAATTTTAAACAAGGTAAATCAGGACATACCTTAGTTGGTATGTGTAATGGATGCCATTCACCTCATGTATCTGAATCTAATAAGCTTCTTATTAAAAATCAGCCTGAATTGTGTTATACATGCCACGAAAAATCAAAATTTACAAAAAAAAATGTGCACAAGATAATAAATATGCCAGAGGGATGCACAGCATGTCATACTCCTCATGTCTCAAACAATCCTTCTTTACTCTATAAATCGCATGTTAATGATTTATGTGTAACATGTCATGTACCCCAGTCAACAGGTGGTCATGTAACAGTCGCCATCACGAGAGGTCCCAAAAGAAAATATCACCCTGTTAGAGGTGTAACCGATCCAAATTTTCCTGGAAAACCTAAAAAAATTCCAGATCCGAATAATCCTGGTAGAATGATTGAGGTTTTTGACCCCGAAAACCCGGGTAAGGAATTAACATGTATAAGCTGTCATGAACCACATAGTTCAGATTTTAGAAAATTATTTGTAAAAGAGAACATATGTCAACATTGCCATAAATACTACTAAAAATAATTTAGCTAATCGAGGAGAAAATGTTAATAAAAATATGTCTATCTATTGTTTTAGGAATATTATGTTCTACTTTTCTTAACTGTGCAACTTCACCTGTAAAGACTCAGCAGGTTACCGAAGGAGAATACGTCTGGCCTAAACCTCCGGAACAACCTCGAATAAAGTGGCTTAGTCAGTGGTCCAATAGAAAAGATTTTGGTGGACTCGGAGAATTAATGACATTTCTTATTGGTCAAGAAAAAGTCGAACATCTAAGAAGACCAAATGGGGTTGTGGCTGACCGCGCAGGAAATATATATGTTGCAGATTCAGAGCTACGCATAATATTCGTATTTGATTTTGAGAAAAGAACTTTAAGATTTCTTGGATTTGGCTCTCTTGCAGGTCCGGTAGATCTTGCTATAGACAACGAAAGAGGGATTATATTCGTGTCAGACTCAAGGCTTAAACAAGTTTATGGTATCGATAAGGATAAAGATAACATCGTTATTACAATAGGTGCTCCTGGTGAATTTGTAAGCCCAGCTGGTCTTGTTTATGATGAAAAAACTGATAGACTCTATGTTTCTGATACAAGAGCTCATACCATAAAAGTATATGATAAAAATGGAAAATTTCTTTTCACCATCGGGAAACGGGGTGGGAAGGACGGTGAATTTAACTTTCCAAGCTATCTTGCGGTTGACAAAAATTCAAGACTTTATGTGGTTGATGGTTTCAATTTTAGAATACAAATTTTTGATTCCAATGGAAATTTTCTCAAAAAATTTGGAAAGTTAGGTGATGCCTCAGGATATTTTTCAAGACCACATGGCATCGGAGTAGATTCAGAAGGTCATATTTATGTAATTGATGCAGCTTTCAATAATTTTCAGATCTTTAATGAAGATGGACAATTACTTCTTTGGGTTGGGCGTGCAGGAAGAAAGCCTGGTGAATTTTATTTACCCTCGGGACTATATATTGACGAAAAAGATAGAATTTATGTCTCAGATACCTTTAACAGGAGAGTTCAGGTCTTTCAATATTTAAAGGAAAAGGCTTAAATATATTATTTTTATTTTATTAATAATTTCCTTTAAAAGGAAAGAAGGTGTGGTGTGATTTTTTTTAAATGAAATAAGATTTCATTTTTGTTTAAGTTGATGCATTACTTATTAAAAAAAAAACTATATTAATTTTTATAATCTGTCTATTTTTTTTTGAACTTTTCCTTTTTAAAAAAGAAACGTTCGCTCAAATGCGATATGTTTATCCTCGAAGATTTAGCCTCGAAGGTAGTATCGAGCTCACATATAAAGATTATAGTATTACTGTAAAAAATAGGCGAGAATATAAAAATAGCTATTCTACTTTTAAACAACAATATAGCCTCGGAGTAAAAGGATTCGTTTATCATCCAAAACTTTTGGTATTTTCGACTCGTTTAACATTCGCTGATGATAGAACTTTGAGAACAACAGCAGGATTAAAGCCAAATTCACAAAGTTATATCTATGAACTCTCTACAGTTTTCTTACCATACAGACCAATTAATTTAACAACTTATACTACAATTGCTGATTATAAATTTGGGGGTTTGGATGGAGACAGCATTTATGATATGAGAATAACCAATTATGGAGCAATACTCGGTATGAAGTTAAAAAATCTACCCTTAATCCGATTTGAATATTACCATCTTCATATGGAACCAACAGGTCGTCGAAGAATCCAGGAAACTACTAATGATTCATTTTATTTAAATATTCGTGGCTTATATAGCAAGCTTAGAACACAATATTCTTTTAACCTTGGCTATTCTGATATAAAAACCATATATGACAATAGAAAATATAAATTTGTTAATGTTTACACAAATACAAATCTTGAAAAGTTTACATTAATAAATTTCTTCAGATATTATGATCAAGAATTATCGAAAACTATTGGCTTTCATACTAATATCCAACCACGGAAATGGAAAGGTCTTACACATGAATATTATTATAGTTATGAAAAGTCTGAGGAAGAATCAGATAATATTACAAGAGAAACTGATAGGCAGGAAATTAGAGGATTTTTTACATATAGATTTACTAAAAGTCTATATTCTTCCCTATCTTTGGATTATGGAACTTTCTCTGAAAAAGTTAAAAATAGCTTTTTTGACTCGGTTAGTGAAGTAGAAAAAAATTTCAAATTTCGTGCAATAGTTGCATCACTAAATTACTCAAAACCATTTAAAAAATATTATCTTTTCACATTTTATAGATTTCTTCAAAAAGACGACGAATTTAAGGGAAAATATAACCAGCATTCTTTTAATTTAGAGCTCAAAACGAGGAGATTCCGATGGGGAACTGTATATACATCTTATACATTTAATATCCTTGATGGAACATTCAAAATTTATGAAGAAGAAAATCCTTATGAATTTATCTTTGGAGAAGAAGTAAAAGATGGTAAATATAAAAGTATTACACATACTTTTACATTGGGGGTAAGGGGTAAGGTTTTCAAGAAAGCACCATGGTCTTTAGAGGCAGAGTATTATAATGCTCAATCGAGCAAAGAGCGCCCTAAAAAATATTTTGGGTATGACGATTTCTTTGAATCTTCAATACTGAAGACAGAGATCAAAAGAGACTTTTATGTTTTTTTAGGTGAGATTATGTATCCAATCGGAAGAAAAGGATCAAATTTAAACATTAGGTCAGGTTACAGTTTTGGTAAAATCGACTCTATTCACTCGAGCAAATACTTTTATGAAATCAAGTTTAGTTTACCTTATTCAAAAAATTTAAGGTTTCAATCTTGGTGGAGAGAGATATGGTATAACTATGATATAACTTATGATAGAAAGGTGAGGGAATACGATCTAACGATGATATATAGAATTGGAAAGCTTTATTTCGATGCTGAATATTGGGTTCAAAATCAAAAAGACGATAGTCGCGAGAGAAACTATAGACGATTCATAATAAAGTTAAGGAGGACGTTCAAATAACTTATAATTTATCATACTTGAATAAAGTAAAGTATCTTTATTTATTAGTTTGCCTTTTATTCATAGTAAAAGGATGTGTAACCCCTGAACCACAATTACAGAATAAAAGTATTCAAAATGAACCTGAATTGGTATGGCCACCTGCTCCTTATGAACCTAAAATTAGATTTGTTAAGAGTATTTCAAGTTCTTTTGATCTCGGCATCAAGAAAAATTGGCTAAGAAAAATAATAGACTCCATCTCTGGCGAAGAAGAAACAGAAAGTCTAATGTTGAGACCCCATGGTATATATGTGCATGATGATAAAATATACGTAACAGACCCAGGGCTGTTTCTCGTTCACATCTTTGATCAAAAAAGGAAAAATTATTTTCAAATAACAGGTGCGAAAAACCAACATCTTATCTCGCCGATTGGTATCGTAGTTGATACTGATGAAAAAATATATGTATCTGATTCGTATATGAGAAAGGTTTTTATCTATAATGCAGAGGGCAAATATCTAAGAGAAATAGGATCAAATAATCTATTTAAAAGACCTACGGGATTAGGTCTTTATAAAAATAGATTATACGTTGTCGATACCTTAGATAGTAAAATAATGGTCTTCTCCAAAGACAGTGGAGAACTTCTTTTCAGTTTTGGGCAGAATGGCACAGGAATTGGCGAGTTTCATTATCCCACACATATTTTCATAGATAAAAATGGTTATATATATATAACTGATTCGCTTAATTTTCGTGTCCAGATTTTTGACTCAGACGGCAATGTTATTTCTTCTTTTGGAAAACACGGAGACGCAATAGGTAATTTCTCAAAACCTAAAGGGATAGCTGTAGACTCTGAAGGACATATTTATGTTGCAGATTCAGATTTTGACGTGGTTCAAATATTTGATATAAAAGGCACCTTACTCCTTATATTTGGAGGTACGGGAGTTAAAAAAGGACTTTTTTTAATTCCAGCGGGTATTTTTATCGACAAAAATGATTACATCTATGTTGCTGATTCATACAATAACAGAATACAAATATTTAAATATATTAAAAGTTAAATTAAAACTTTAATAAATATTTAAAACTAATTTAAAAAATTTTATAATTTATAAAGAGGTTTTAAAATGGGGTTAAAAAAGCTATTGTGTTTATGTTTATTTTTATTAATTTTTATTTTATCTACAGAATCTATCGGGATAGTAAATACAAAACACAATCTTTCGGTATCAGGTCCCGGCACTATAAAATCTACGAAAGAAACAGAAATATGTAAATTTTGTCACACTCCTCATAATGCCTATCCAGAATATCCTTTATGGGGACATGAACTTACCTCTGTTAATTATTATACACATTATACAAGTGATACTTTAAAGTCATATTCTTCAGCGGCAGATGCCCCTCCAATTGATGGGGTATCTCGCTTATGCCTTAGCTGCCATGATGGAACTGTAGCTATTGGAGCAATTGTAAATAAAAAAGGAAATATTGAAATGGTAGACTTTGATGATATTATCGAATTAGGCAGGCTTAGACCTGGTGCATCAGGATATTTGGGAACAGATCTATCAGGTGGTCATCCGATATCAATAAAGTTTGATGCTATATTAGCGAATATTAGAAATACGGATCCTAACCTTATGCATTTAAATTGGCCTATTGTAGATCGAGATGTAAGATTATATCCGACGCAGGATGGATACGGCGTTCAATGTTCATCCTGTCACGATCCCCACGGCGGTAAAGGAGGAATAGATGCACCTCCGATGTGGAGAAAAAACACGTATGACGAGGTATGTCTTGTTTGTCATACATTATCAACAATAATAGGACATTAATAGTAATTTTTGAATATAAACGTTATGTTTATAAAAAGAATTTTAATAACAATTATATTCTTTATTTTAATTGTATACCCTGTCATTACGATTTATTCTCAAGAACTGAATGACTACCTCCATCTCAATAAAAATAACTTACCTAAAGGATGCGGAAGCTGTCATAAAGGACACGGCACTTATAATACACCTATGCTTCCTGACCAAAAGGATAAATTTTGCTTTAGGTGTCATGGATACGATGATATTAGAAACCTGATGAAACAAGCGGGATATCTTTCAAGTGACGTTAATTTAAAAAATATAAGAAAGGAATTTGAAAAACCATATCATCATCCAATAGAAAATATCGGGATTCATTACTACGGTGAAATCTTACCCGAATTAAACCCTTCTACTCCACGACATTCAGAATGCGTTGATTGTCATCACTATCATTATGTAAAAAAAGATAATGTAAATTTTGGAATCAGTGGAGTTAATGCTCAAGGCTCAATAATCCAACAAATCAATAATGAATATGAATTATGCTTTAAGTGTCATTCCTATAGTGCAAATTTACCCGTTGAGCAAACTAATAAAGCAATTATGTTTAATTTAACAAATCCTTCATATCATCCAATTGTTGGAAGCGGGAAAAATAAAGATGTACCAAGTCTCATTTTTCCGTTGACATCTGAAAGTACAATAAAATGTAGTGACTGCCATGGCAATAACGATCTAACAGGACCAAAAGGTCCGCATGGCTCAGAATATGAGCACATACTTAAAATGAATTTTAGTCATGATGATGGTCCTGAAAGCGAAAGCGCTTACAAACTTTGTTATCAATGCCATAATAGAAATAGCATATTAGGTAACGAAAGTTTCTATTATCATAATCTTCATATCGTAACAGTGGGGACTTCTTGTAGAACGTGTCATAATCCTCATGGCAGTGAACGATATACCCACCTTATAGATTTAGACTCCCCTTCAATAATGCGTTCCGATAAAGGAAATTTAGATTTTATTGACTATGGGAATAAAGCTGGTCAGTGTTATCTAAATTGTCATGGCAAAAACCACGAGGGATCTACTTATCCTTAAACCCTTTTAATTTCCTGAATAATCATTTCAATCACTTCAGGTATCCTTTCTTCTATTTCAGGAGTTAAATTAGTGCTCTCCGTAACAATATCTTTTGGCACAACTCCTATAAAAACAGTGTCAGGACACTTATTTATAACGCTAAGTTGCCATAAGGTTTCTATAAGGTGAAATTTCGGAACATCTGTCACACCATTTACAGTCACAGGAACTTCAGAGGGCTTTAAACGCACCAAGCTTCCTGGGGCATCATTTGTCCGGAATGCATCTATAACAAGCAATTTTTTTGCGTCTGCTATAAATCCCGGTACCATGCAGGCTGATTCTCCTACCTCCAATAAATCTACATTGTCAGGAAGTTTCATTTTTTCAAGAATTTTAGCCACATGATATCCAAATCCTTTGTCTGTTTGAAAAGGATATCCACAGCATAAAATCAAGATGTCCTTTTCCATACTTAAACTCTTTCAGAAACCTCTCTTATCAAGTCTTTCATCTCCCGTACAGCCCTTTCCATTCCAATCAAAACTGCCCTTGAAATTATACTATGACCTATATAAAGACCCCTAATGCCCGGAATAGAGGCTATTTTTTTAACATTAAAGTAATTAAGGCCATGTCCAGCATTCACAAGTAGTCCCAAATCACATGCCTTCTTTACAGAACTAACAATCCTTGTTAATTCCTTATCCTGCCTTTGACCTTTTGCATTTGCATACATACCTGTATGTATTTCTACCATATCAGCTCCTATATCTTTTGATATTTCAATATCATCCATATCTGGGTTTATGAATAGACTAACAGGGATACCAACCTTCTGTATTCTCTTAATTGCTTCCTGAACTCCTTTCTTATTTGACCTGAGGTTAAGTCCACCTTCTGTTGTAATCTCCTGTCTCTTTTCAGGCACAAGTGTGACCATGTCAGGTTTAATCTTTAAAGCAATACTAATCATTTCCTCAGTAGCAGCCATCTCAAGGTTAAGTTCTACAGGAACAAATTCTTTTAATATCCTCAGATCTCTATCTTGAATATGACGTCTGTCTTCCCTTAAATGAACAGTTATACCATCTGCTCCCCCAAGAACGGCAAGGGTCGCAGCCATAACAGGATCAGGCTCTATACCCCTTCTCGCCTGACGTATAGTAGCTACATGATCAACATTGACACCAAGAATCATTCTATATTCTTCAAGGAATCGATGTTATATCTTTTATAGAGGACCCCACAACGAATATCTTTATATTATTTCCTTCTTCATCAACTGGAATAAGAAAAAAACCTTTATTTTCTGTATCAGACTTTGAGAGAAAGAACCCTTTTTTCCACGGCAACTCACCTTCGATAAACCCCACTAAGGATTCACCATCATTAAATCTAACAAAAACCTTGCGTCCAGTGCTTTTTCTTATTCCATAGGCTTTCCTCTCTCTATAAGTACTATCACCTTCAAAAGTTTTTACGAAAAATAATGCCTTAATCTCTTCAATAGGAATAGTATTTTTTTCTTTCTTCTCCACCTCCTCAATTATTATAGACTCCTTATTGATAGAGAAATCTTTAAGGTATCCCTTGATTACTCTACCATCATTAAATCTTGCTACAACTTTATCTGACATAAATTAACAAATCCTCGGTAACTGGTCTCCTGAAAGCATTTCTACTATCCTTGTACCACCTATAGAGGTTTTTAAAAGAACCATCCCTGTAGGTAAATCTTTTACTTCACCAATCAAACAAGCACCTTTTCCGAGTTCATGATCCTTAATAGTTTTTAAAACAATGTCAGAAACATCAGGAGAAACAATTGCAACAAGTATTCCTTCATTCGCAACATATAATGGGTCGAGCCCGAGTAGTTCACATGCACCTTTTACACCGGGTGGAACAGGTATGGAATCTTCTTCAATAACAATGCAAAGTCCTGATTCAATAGCCATCTCTTTAAGCGTTGTTGCCAGCCCTCCCCTTGTAGGGTCCCGCATAGCATGGATCTTCTTGGTTTTACTCAAGATTTCCCTGACAAGGCTGTTTAGTGGTGCTGTATCACTCAGCACAGGTGGATTAAAACTTATCCCGTTTCTTTCTGCCATAATAGAAATTCCATGATTACCAATAGGACCACTTAGTATTACCTTGTCACCTGCCTTTATCTTCTGAGGCGATATATCAATACCCCTTTCAATTATTCCCACTCCCGATGTATTTATGAATATTCCGTCTGCCTTCCCTTTATTTACAACTTTTGTATCTCCTGCAACTATTTTTACATCTGCCCTTTGGGCAGCATTTGCCATTGAGACAAGTATTCTTTTTAGATCCTCTAAAGGAAAACCTTCCTCAATAATAAGGCCCGCTGTCATATACAAAGGTCTAGCCCCTACCATCGAAAGGTCATTTACAGTGCCATATACAGCAAGTTCTCCTATGTCTCCACCCGGGAAAAATATTGGAGAAACAACATAAGAATCTGTAGTAAAGGCAATTCTTCCTTTGTTCAAACCTTTAAGCACCGCAGAGTCATTGAGTGACTTCATTTCAAACTGAGGGACAAAATGTTCACGAATTAGTTGATACATTAACTTACCACCGCTACCGTGTCCAAGAAGGATTCGCTCCATAACCTCCTCCTATATTGTTTTGTATTTTAGCATACTTTGAAGCATATAAAAATATAAATTTTTAAGGTGGTATCCATATCTCTGATAAATATAAAGGTAATTCAGCAATACACTTCGGACCTACCCTAACTTTCCATCCTGTAATTTTTTGTATATCTTCCTTTATAGAAAAAGCAAGTCCGGGTATAATAAGTTCTCTTCTTTCTGCTATCTTTTCTAATCCTGAATCCTTTAACGCCTTTTTAATTCTATCTGCGGTTAAAGTTTTAAAAATCATGGACATGTCAATGGTATTACCATCTGTATCAACAAACAAAACAAAAAATGGACTTATTGTCGTACCCATTACCGTCATGAAAACTTGTTGAGTATATTCATTATTGCCTGTGATTAGAACGAGGGATTCGGGGGTTGGATTATTTAATTCTAAAAGACCTGTCATAGCAGGTCGTGGATGCAAAAGGAGGGGTACATCAGGCCATAGCTCTTTAATCCTTTTTATTACTTCTATTGCATATGCCTTATTTTTATTAATAACAGAACAGTCTTCGGGTCTCTTGCTACCATCTACAATATATTTTATGAATTCCTCGCATGACGAAAAACCGCATTCGATACACTCGGTTTTGTTAAGGTATTTGAGAAGATTTATTTCATCTATGTATAAATCTGCAAAGGCCAAGTTATTAAACTAATGCACTACCCCTGAATATTTATAATATGCTGCACAACTTCCTTCAGTACTAACCATACACGCACCAACAGGATGCTCCGGGGTACATGCCTTTCCAAAAAGACGACAATCGGTCGGCAATTTTATCCCCCTTAGAACCTGCCCACACTGGCAACCTTTAGGTTCTGGAGCATCAGGAATTTCGAGATTAAATATCTTAGAAACATCGCGATGTTTGAATTTATCTTTTAATTTCAGACCGCTCTGAGGAATGACCCCGATACCCCTCCAATTTGCATCGCTTAATTCAAAATATTCATTTATCATAGCCATTGCCTTTTGATTACCTTCTTCTCTGACCACTCTCTTGTACTGTATCTCAACATCTGCCCTATTTTCTGCTATCTGTTTTAACAACATCATGATACCCTGTAGTATATCCTCTGCTTCGAATCCTGTAATCACAGAAGCTATTTTATAATCCTTTGCAATAAAATCATACGGCCTGCTACCTATAATTGTACTTACATGACCTGGCAATATAAACCCATCTATTTTTAGCTCAGGTGAATCGAGAAGGGCTTTGAGAGCTGGGGGGACTATTTTATGAGCTGAATAAATATAGAAATTTTTCACATCCGTTCTTTCTGCCTCGAACAAAGTTCCTGCAACTGACGGTGAGGTTGTTTCAAAACCAGTAGCAAAGAACACTATATTTTTATCTTTATTTTCACTCGCAATTTTTAATGCATCCATAGGCGAATAAACAATTATTACATTTGCCCCTTCTGCTTGTGCATGAAAAAGAGAGTGTTTACTACCGGGTACTCGCATCATATCACCAAAAGTTGCAAGTATATTTCCATTAAGTCTTGAAATCGCTATTGCTACATCAACGTCTTTTATAGGTGTTACACAGACTGGACAACCAGGGCCACTTAATAAGGTAATGTCTTTAGGGATAATTTCCCTAATACCATGCCTAAAGATTGCAACAGTGTGAGTTCCACAAACCTCCATAAGTTTTATAGGTCTGCTAATTTTTTTTGTGAGTCTAATTATATTTTCAATTATCTCTTTCATCATTATTTATTCTCCTTTTATTAGATCTTTAGAGTCATAGCTAATAATCTTAAACTAAAACTTTAAATATTAAAAATAAGTGCTTAAAATTTATATATTTTATTCTATTCCTTCTTTTATCCTTTCCCGAATTATATATGCCTGGCCGAGGGAGATTCCGGCATCATTTGTGGGAACTTTTTCATGTATATGAACATTCAATCCTTTCGATGTAAGTCTTTCAACACTTTTTTCTAGTAAATACATATTTTGGAAGACACCCCCACATAAAACCACGTCATTAATCTGGTAAAGTAAAGACAACTTCTTTACAACCCTTTCAATAACTGAAACGATTGTATTATGAAATTTTGATGAGATAAACCCTCTATCCTCACCTTTTATTATGTCCTTGATTATTCTTAGAATAGTATGAGTAAAATCGATTTCGAATATTTCTTTAAATTTTATATCAACAGGATATTCATCGAATATGTTAGGGATCGCCACCGCTTCAAGGGCAATAGCTGCCTCTCCTTCAAAAGTATTCCTATCGCACACACCAATCATAGCTGATACTGCATCGAATAATCTTCCTGCACCTGAACTTAGAGGAGAAAACTGCTGGATATCCCTTATCTTTAAGATATCTTTAATTCTGTCTTCACCATAGCGCTTCAAAAAATCAATATAATCAAGATAATATATTGCCTCGTCTCCTGCCACGTCTTTGATATAACTAATAGCTATCCGCCATGGTTCTTTTACTGCTACCTCACCACCCGGAAGTGGTATATACTTAAAATGTCCTACCCTCTTAAATTCCCTCAAGTTTACAATAAGAAATTCTCCTCCCCAAAGATTTCCATCCAATCCATAACCAGTTCCATCAAATGATACCCCTATTACATTATCCTTTAAACCCTTTTCAGCCATTACAGATGCAACATGAGCATAGTGATGTTGAATTCCAATCTTTTTAATGCCTTCCTGTCTTAAAGCCCATTGTGTAGAAAGATACATTGGATGTAAATCATATCCAAGTGCAATAGGTTTTACTCTATAAACACTCTTTAGATTCCTGAGGCTCTCTTCAAAAAACATCAATGTTTCGTAATTTTCCATATCTCCGATATGTTGACTCGGAATTGCAAAACTTCCTTTTGTAAGGGTAAATATATTTTTAATATCAGCTCCGCATCCCATGACATCAGGTCCTTCGTCATGCAAAGGGATAGGATCAGGAACATAGCCTCTTGAGCGACGAATAAAATAAATCAAGAAACCCGGACCATAAAAAGTATCCTCTGGATCTTGACTGTTAACTACAGAGGGATTTGTTATTACCCTGATTACTGAGTCATCAACCCTCATAAAAATATCCCTATCATGAACGAGAAAGGCATCAGCTATCCCTGAAAGCCGTGAGATAGCCTCTTCATTATCAATGACAATAGGTTCCTCTGCTATATTCCCACTGGTCATAACTAATGCATCAAAGTTGGGTGTAACAGATAAAACAGGATAATAAAAAAGCAAATAGTGTAAAGGCGTATAAGGCAACATAAAGCCTATATATGGATTATTTGGAGAGATAGCCTCTGGCAGAATATCACCAGCTTTTTTTAGTAACACTATCGGTCTCTTATTAGAAAGCAGTACAATTTCTTCTTGCACGCTTACAAAACAAAATTTCTTTACAGTTTTAATGTCAGGAGCCATCAATGCAAAAGGCTTATTACTTTTCCTTTTTTTTAGCCTTAGTCTTTCTACAGCCTCTTTGTTCGTCGCGTCACAAGCCAAATGGAATCCTCCAAGTCCTTTAATAGCAACTATTTTACCTTCTTTAAGTAGCCCTATTGTCTTTTCTATTGGTTTTTGAATTTCGATTTTTGGGTGTTGATCGATAATTAAACTTACATGTGGACCACATACAGGACATGCATTTGGCTGTGCATGAAATCTTCTGTTTTCAGGGTTATGATATTCCCTCTCACAATCAGGACACATTTTAAAAACAGCCATTGTCGTATTTGGTCTATCATAAGGGACAGCTTTCGTTATAGTATATCGTGGACCACAATTGGTACAGTTTATAAATGGATACAAGTATCTTCTATCTTTATTGTCTAAGAGCTCCCTAAAACAATCATCACATATTGACACATCTGGTGAGATCAACGTAAAACTTCCTTCATCCTTGCTCTCCACAATAGAAAAATCAGAATAACCATAATAAGGTAGGGAAGCTATATCCATACTTATTATACGAGAAAGTGGTGGTGCATCTTTTTTAAGCCTTTCTATAAAAACAGAGCTGTTTTCTCCTTCTATTTCGATTGTAACGCCATTAGAAGAATTAAGAACATATCCCTTTAAGTCTAATGATTTAGCGAGGCTGTAAACGAAGGGTCTGAATCCAACTCCTTGGACAATACCTTTAACTGTTATTTTTAATCTTGCGTCCACTCCTTCACTTTACAAGGGATTGTAACCAATCTGTCCACTCACTTATTCCTTCACCTGTTTTACAAGAAACTTCGAATATCTTTAATCTTGGGTTGAGGGATAAGGAATCTCTCTTTATCTTTTCTAAATTTGCATTTGTATATGGTAAGAGATCAATTTTATTAAGTATTAAAGCTGATGATTCCTGAAACATCAAAGGATATTTCAGAGGTTTATCATCCCCTTCTGCTATACTCAATAGCATAACCTTAATATCCTCACCAACCTTGAATTCAGCAGGACAGACAAGATTCCCTACATTTTCAATTATTACGAGGTCAAGCTCTTTGAGAGGTAAATCTTCAATTACATCACTAATCATGTTCGCATCAAGATGACATGCCCCACCTGTATTAATTTGAACAACGGGTATCCCTAATGATTCGATCCTCATAGCATCATCAGTGCCAGCGATATCTCCTTCGATAACACCTATCTTTATCTTGCCTTTTAATTCCTTTATGGTTCTCTCTAAAAGGGATGTCTTTCCAGCCCCTGGAGCACTCATTAAATTTATTACATAAACATTAGCATCCTTGAATTTTTTAATGTTTTCAGCAGCAATCCTATCATTAGCTTCAAGTATCTGAGTAACCAACTTGACTTTCATCAATTTACCTCCATCTCATATATATTTAATTCGCGTCCTGTCTCTTCACGGAAATTTCTTTCTCCGCAAATAGGACAAGAAATAATATATGCATCTTCAACTGTAAAATGATTTTTGCAACTTTCACAAAATCCACTAACAGGAACTTCATCTATCATCAAGAGTGCATTTTCAGCTATCGTTCCTATCTTCATTGTATCGAATGCAAAAAGAAGAGAATCAGGCACAACACCTGAAGCCTTGCCAACTTTAATCTTTATTAAATCAACCCTTTTGAATCCTTCTTTTTTACAATGTTGTATTACTATATCAAGCAAACCTTGAACAATCGAAACCTCATGCATTAGTTTCTTTTGACAACCTCTCTTTCTCTCTCTCGTAAGCCTCTTTGCCTGCCTCTATCGAAGTCTTGATAATAGACTTTTTCTCCTCTATGAATTCTTTACCTTTATCTAAACCAGTTGATATCTTTTCCTTCACTTCACCCACATATTCTTTTGCTTTTTCTTTTACATCCTCGGTCAGATCTTTAATCTTATGTCTTGTCTCACGCCCCGATTGAGGAGCAAATAACAATGCAATACCAGCACCTACAATACCCCCCAATAAAAAAGAAAGAAGTATAGCACCTGTACCATAACCATTTTCTTCCTTCATATACTCATCTCCTTTCCTTAAAAATAAGATTTTTCAATAAAACCCCAAGGCCAGCTTTAATGCCGGCTTTGACACCGGAAACTTTTACAGCAGAAGATGACACCACATGTTCAATAACCTCACTTGTATTTTTAACTTTTATTCCAACATCTCTTAGGGAACTCGATAAGGTCTTTATGTCAGATGTTATATCGTTAACATGATTTGTTATATCTTTTAAACCTTTTAATGTTTCCTGTAATTCTTCTAAGGTAGGCTTAAGGGATGCATCGGTATTCCTTAAAAAATCATTTAATGATCGAGCCGTTCTTCTTAATTCTATAATTAAGGAAATAATAAATGCCGCTGTTATTATTACTGATATTACAATTAATATTATCCAAATTCGATCCATAGCTTATTATAACAAATTAAATATTCGGTTGAAAGTAAGAAATCCAAATAGTAAGTAGCAAAACGTTAGGGGGTATGTCCCTTGAGCGGACATTGTGAAATTTT
>CAYOJI010000038.1:7358-18145 GCA_964404225.1 uncultured Nitrospiraceae bacterium | reverse complement strand
AGAACCTGACGCGCAACAGTCTCTATTTTAAGCGGACAGTAGTGAAAATATATATAGATTAAATATTTTAAGCCATTATAACTTTTAAAATCTCTTCTAATAATGAATCCCTATTTTTTAGTGTTACTTCAAAAATGATTATGTCATTCCTTTTCTTTACCTCTTCAATGAAACCTTTCCCTTTGAGTGCAACTGTTGCGATAACCAATTTTTCGGAATCGAGCACCTCTTTTACGATCCTCTTAAATTTAGATGACATACATTCCATCTTTCCGATTTCATCTATAATAACAAGCTTGCTATTAGATGCAAAAAAATTAATAGAATCCAGAAAACTATCAAAGCCTTTAACATCAATACCATATTTCCCGACACTATAAGCGCTTTCTAAATCTATATGAGCGAGAACTCTTTTTGTTCCAATAAGACTGATTAAAGCAAATCCCTTCCTTTCGCCGTCTTCTCTTATCTCTTCAGTATAAAAACCAGTAGGACATAAAAATGCTAATTTTTTATAGATATTCTTGATAAGCGTTGTTTTACCGACTCCCGGGATGCCTGTTAAAAGGATATTCTTTTTTGTCATGACTTTGTTTTATAAAATTTAATTGAAGTAATCAATCTTTTATTAGTCCAAAATCATGCATCGTAATAATAAATATTTACTTACAATATTTAATACTATCCAAATGCTATATCAAGTGCCATCGTTAAAGCAAAACCAATTATAGCACAATAGAATAAGAGACAGAATTGATTTTATTTAAAAATTGACATATATTGAATTCTTCAAAAAAGGAAAAACGGTTTTTGAAGATGCTAAAAGATTATGCAGAGAACAAGGTAAAAAGTATATATTTAACAATATGCATTCATATATATCCCAACCACATCATTTTATCATATTGAAAAGGGCTTAAGATTATGGTGAAGATCGAAGAAATAACCGCAAAAAATATTCTTTCAAAATCAAAAGTTTTTGAGTATTCCTTGAATCCTTACATAGGCTGTCAGCATAATTGTAGATACTGTTATGCCAAATTCATAAAAAAGTTTACCGCCCATTCCGAAGAGTGGGGCGATTTTGTCGACGCAAAAATCAATGCTCCAGAATTACTATTGACTGAAATAAAAAAGAAGAAGGTAGGTTCTATTTGGTTAAGTGGAATTTGTGATCCATACCAACCTATAGAAGAAAAATATAGACTCACAAGAAATTGTCTTGAAATTTTAATAGAGCATGTTTGGCCAGTAACAATTCAAACCAAATCTCCTCTGATTTTAAGAGATTTAGACCTATTAAAGGATTCCGAGAAAGTCGAAGTCTGCTTTACTATAACAACTGCAGATGAGCGAATAAGAAAGATTTTTGAGCCTAACGCACCACCAATCGAAGAAAGAATCAATGCTTTACATAAACTCCATAAAGAAGGGATAAAAACTCATGTTATGATAGCCCCTCTTTTGTTAGGAGCAGAAAATTTGGTAAAAGAATTGAAAGGGAAAGTAGATTATGTGATCATTGATAAGATGAATTATCATTATGCAGATTGGGTATATAGAAAATATAATATACAATGGGCAAGAAGATACGAGTTTTTTACTCAGACTGGAAGTGCTCTCAAACAACTCTTCGAAAAAGAAGAAATTTTTTGTCAAACATTATTCTAATCATTACCACACAATTTCTTCTATAGGGAAAACAGGTCCTTCCTTACACACCCTCTTGTATCCTTGAACCGTCTTAACTGCACATCCCAGACATGCACCGAATCCGCACGCCATATTTTCCTCAAGAGATACATATCCTTTAACCCCTCTATCAACAGCAAATTTTGATACTGCTTTAAGCATCTCAGGAGGTCCACAAGCATAAATTAAATAGCAAGATGACAAGGCTTTATGATTTTTCAATAAATATTTAAGTCCTTCAATAACTGTTCCTTTTTTTCCAAAAGAACCGTCATCAGTACAAATAAACGACTCGTTTTTTAAATATTTCAATTCATTGACAATAGGAAGTTCGTCTTTACATTTTGCACCGTAGATTATATATCCTCTTCTATTAATTTTTTCTGCAAAAGAAAATATTGACGCAATTCCTACCCCACCACCAATAAGTAATGGAATATATCCCTTTACGGGTTCAGGATATCCCCTCCCCAAAGGTCCAATAACATTGATGATTTCACCTTTACTAAGGTCTCTCATGAACAAGGTTCCCTTGCCTTTTAAAGCGTATAAAAATTGTAACCCAAAGGATTTTCTTCTAAAAAAACTAAAAGGTCTTTTCAGGAGGGGATCATAAGAGTTGGTGGTTTCAAGCATATAAAATTGACCTGGTTCTGGCTTTTTTACTTTTTCTAACGGTCTTATTGTAAGAAGATATGTTTTTTGGTTTAAAGGGAAGTTACTTATTACCTTTGCCTTGAAATAACTACTCAAAGCTGATCTCTAATATTTCATACTCGAGTGTCTTTGCTGGAACTTTGATATTTACAATATCCCCAACTTCTTTGTTAATAAGTGCCTTCCCAACGGGTGAGCTTATTGATATTCTACCGTTTTTAACATCTGCTTCTTCAGGACCTACAAGTGTAAAAACCTTTTCCTCATTTGTATGAAGATCTAATACCTTAACTTTAGCACCAAATGCAACTTTATCCTGAGATATATTAGCAGGATTTATGACATCTGCAAGGGCAAGTTTAGTTTTTAATTCCTGAATCCTTCCCTCTATAAAAGATTGCCTCTCTTTTGCTGCATGATATTCAGCATTTTCAGAAAGATCACCATGTGCCCTCGCTTCCGAAATCTCTTTTATATTTCTGGGTCTATCAATCTTTAATAGCCTATCAAGTTCCTCTTGAAGCTTTTGATAGCCCTGAGGGGTCATCGGAATTCTTTTAAACAAAATTACTCACCTCCTTCTCTTAGTAAATTAATTTAACACTTTTTTAGTAAATTTTTCTATATTAGATGGTAAGCATCCAAAATTTAGGCCTGAGGATAGAAAGAGGGGGGGAGATGTCCGTTCAGGGACATCTCCCCCAAAAACCACAGTAAGCCTAAATTTTAGATGCTTCCTATTAGATGTCATAAGAGGATATTTTAGAAAAATAAACTATATTAAATTAAATTCTGAAGGGGTTAAAGAATATGCGATTTTCAAGAATGCTCATACCAACATTAAGGGAAGTACCTGCTGATGCTGAATCAGTCAGCCATATACTGATGTTAAGGGCAGGATATATAAGACAACTTGCTGCAGGATTGTATATTTATCTTCCCTTGGGCCTCAGGGTTATCGAAAAGATAAACAAAATCATCCGCGAAGAAATTAATGCAATAGGTGCACAGGAAATATCAATGCCTATTCTTCACCCTGCTGAAATTTGGCAGACAACAAAAAGATGGTATGAGATAGGTGAAGAGATGTTCAGATTAAAAGATAGGACCGGCCGTGATATGTGCCTTGGTATGACACACGAAGAAATTATGACATGGCTGGCTTCAAAAGAAATTCGTTCATACAGGGAATTACCGCAGATATGGTATCAAATTCAAATCAAACTGAGAGACGAGGCAAGACCAAAAAGTGGTGTACTAAGAACAAGAGAGTTTCTTATGAAAGATAGTTATAGTTTTGACGCTGATGAAGATGGCCTCGAAAAAAGTTACCAGCTCCATGCCAACGCTTATAGAAAAATCTTTTCGAGATGTGGATTGAAATTTTACATAGTTGAATCTGATCCGGGCATGATGGGTGGTGCAACATCCCATGAGTTTATGGCACCAAGCCCTGCTGGAGAAGATGAGGTTGTGCTCTGTGATACATGTGGATATTCGGCAAATGTAGAACTTGCAACATCACAGCCAAAGAATATAGAAATTAAGAATTGGGAATTCGAAGAAATTTATACACCTGAAAAGAGGACGGTTGAAGAGGTCTCTAATTTTTTAAAGATAGGCCCAGAATATTTTATAAAGAGTTTGCTCCTGATAAGTAATAACGGACCTCTACTTGCCCTTGTTAGAGGGGATCAAGAGTTACACGAAAAAAAGATAAAGAGAATTATCGGAGACTACAGACCAGCACAAAAACAAGAAGTCAAGGAAATATTAGGCATAGAAGCAGGCTTTATAGGACCCATGAACCATAAGATAAAGATTATTGCTGATACTTGCCTTAAAGAAGGAGTTTATGTTAGTGGTGCTAATAAATCGCACTACCATGCAAAGGGTATAAGACCCGGAAAAGATTTTATAGCAGAATGGCATGATATACATATCGCAAAAGAAGGAGATCTATGTCATAAATGTAACAACCTTTTGAGAATCGAACGGGCTATAGAAATTGGGAATATTTTTAAACTTGGAACAAAATATTCTCTTCCATTAAAAGCATTCTATCTTGATGAAAAAGGGCAGGAAAGACCTCTGGTTATGGGAAGCTATGGTATAGGACCTGCCAGAATAGCTGCTGCTGCAATAGAACAGAATCACGATAAAGACGGCATAATATGGCCGAAGAGCATCGCGCCTTTTGATATAGAGATATTGCCACTGAATATTAATGATAGCAATACAATTGATGTCGCAAAAAATATTTATTATAAGCTGATAGAAAAAAATATTGATGTTTTAATAGATGATCGGGATGAGAGGGCTGGTGTTAAATTTAAGGATGCGGATTTAATTGGAATTCCTACACATATAATAATTGGAGAGAAGAATCTAAAAGAAGGACTTGTAGAAATAAAGGATAGAAAGACAAAAGAGATTAAAAAGGTTAAAGTTGATGAGGTTATAAAGCTATTATGTTGAGGTTTTTTACGAATGGAGGTGAATATTTTTCAAAAATAACCGAAAAAGATCTAATCGTGTTGACACCTATAATAAATGTGCCTCGGCAAATGTATTTTTGGAGGAGGCTTTGGAGGAGGTGGCGGCGGAAGTTGGTAAAAATTTCACCCAGGGAGCGAAAGGGACATACCCCCTAATTTGGCTTTTTCATACCCCCTTAAAGATTTGCTACTTCCGAGAAATTCCTGGACATTGCATTTAAGGAATTCGAAATGTTAAACTTATAATTTATTAGGAACAATAATTAAGATGAGTATCGATAATCTATCAATTGGGTTAACATATGATGATGTCCTCTTAGTGCCTGCCAAATCCGATGTACTCCCCCGAGAAGTAGATTTGACCACCATGCTTACTAAGAACATTAAAATTAATATCCCCATTGTTAGTGCAGCAATGGATACAGTTACAGAAGCTGATCTTGCGATTGCTATCGCTCGAGAAGGTGGAATAGGCATCATACACAGGGCAATGAGCCCCGAAAGGCAAAAATCTGAGGTTGATAAGGTAAAAAAATCTGAAAGCGGGATGATTTTAGATCCTATAACTATTCCTCCTGATGCTCCTATATCAGAAGCAATGTCTTTAATGGAAAGATATAGAATCTCTGGTGTTCCAGTTACGGAAAGAGGTAAATTGATCGGAATAATTACAAATAGAGATTTGCGTTTTGAAACCCAATTTAACAAAGAAGTGTCTAAGGTTATGACTAAGGAAAAACTTATTACTGCACCAGTTGGAACAACTCTTGAAGAAGCTATGGAGATACTTCATAAATACAAAATTGAAAAGCTTCCAATTGTTGATAAGGAAAATAATCTTAAGGGTCTCATTACAATAAAAGATATAGAAAAAAGAAAGAAATATCCTAATGCTTGTAAAGATAATGTAGGAAGGCTAAGGGTTGGAGCAGCTATTGGGACGGATAATAAATCAATAGAGCGAGCAGAGCTGCTTGTTAAAGCAGGCGTAGATGTTATTGTAATAGATACAGCACATGGTCATTCAACAGCAGTGTTTAACACCTTAAAAAAATTAAAGAAAAAATTTGATGTGGATGTGATTGCAGGGAATATTGCTACTGCTGAAGCAGCCTTAGACCTCATCAAAGCAGGAGCGGATGGGATCAAGGTTGGAATAGGGCCGGGGTCTATTTGTACTACGAGAATAATAGCAGGCGCTGGAGTACCTCAGATCACAGCAATAAAAGAATGTTACTCCGTTGCAAAGAAATATAAGGTTCCGATAATTGCTGATGGAGGGATTAAATACTCAGGGGACATAACGAAGGCTTTAGCAGCAGGTGCTCACTCTGTTATGATAGGGAGTCTATTTGCAGGGACAGACGAATCTCCCGGTGAGATCGTGCTCCTACAAGGTAGAAGCTATAAAGTATACAGAGGAATGGGTTCTATTGGAGCGATGGAACAGGGTGCGAAAGATAGATATATGCAATCAGGTATAGAGTCTACAAAACTTGTGCCTGAGGGTGTAGAAGGCAGGGTGCCTTATAAAGGACCCTTATCGCATAGTATTCATCAGTTAACGGGTGGATTACGTTCAGGTATGGGTTATTGCGGATGTAAAGACCTTGATGAACTGAGGAAAAAGGCAAAATTTATAAGAATTACACCCGCAGGCCTTAGAGAAAGCCACGTACATGATGTGATAATTACAAAAGAGGCACCCAATTACAGACCTGAATGGTAACAAGCGAGTCATTAGTCATTTGTAAAGTATCACAAAGTCATGACTAATGACATAAATGCAAATGACTCAAAGCGAAAGAATATTAGTTCTTGATTTCGGCTCCCAGTATACACAATTAATTGCAAGACGGATAAGAGAAAGTAAAGTCTACTCTGAAATATATCCTTATAATGCCTCTATCGAGAAGATTAGAAATTTCCAACCCAAAGGTATAATTCTTTCAGGAGGACCGTCGAGCGTTTATGATAAAGGTGCACCTTTGCCTGATATTGGTATATTTCAACTCGGTATTCCCCTCCTTGGAATATGCTATGGAATGCAAGTTATCGCTCATATGCTCGGTGGAAAGGTATCAATGGCCAAGAAAAGGGAATATGGAAGAGCTGAACTAATAATCAAAGATAGAACCCATATATTTGAAAACATGCCCCAAAAAATTACTGTATGGATGAGCCATGGTGATCGTATCGAAACATGTCCACCATTATTCAAGATAATAGCTATAACGGATAATTCGCCTATTGCCGCGATAGCAAATAAAAAGAAAAGATTCTATGCCTTACAGTTTCATCCAGAGGTTGTTCACACTCATATGGGATTTAAAATAATAAAAAATTTTATTTTCAAAATATGTAGTTGTAAACCTCTTTGGACCATGAAGTCATTTATAGAAACCGCAATACAAGAGATAAAGGAAAGGGTGGGTGATAAAAAGGTTGTGTGCGGAATCAGCGGTGGTGTCGATTCAACTGTTACTGCTGTACTTGTTCATAAGAGTATAGGTGATCAACTAACCTGTATTTTTGTGGATAATGGTGTTTTGAGAACAGGCGAAGCAAAAAAGGTTGAAGAAACGTTAAGAAAATATTTTCATATGAATATAGATTTTGTAGATGCATCTAAAAGGTTTTTAAAAAAGCTAAAAGGTATTACTGATCCTGAAGCAAAAAGAAAAATTATTGGTAATGAATTCATAAAGGTATTTGAAGAAGAAGCAAAAAAGATTAAAGGAGTCGAATTTCTTGCACAGGGAACCCTCTATCCAGATGTTATAGAAAGCCTTCCTTTTAGGGGGCCATCTGCTACTATTAAAAGCCATCATAATGTTGGAGGACTTTTAAAGAGGATGAAGTTAAAATTGATCGAACCATTGAGAGAATTATTTAAAGATGAGGTCCGTGTTCTTGGCAGGGAACTCAATATTCCAGAAGAAATAATTAATAGACATCCTTTTCCCGGTCCCGGGTTAGCCATAAGGGTTATTGGTGAAGTTACAAAAGACAGATGTGATATATTAAGAGAAGCGGATTCGATTGTTATCGAGGAAATAAAAAAAGCTGGAATCTACACAAAGTTATGGCAAGCATTCGCGGTACTTTTACCAGTAAAAAGTGTAGGTGTAATGGGTGATGAAAGGACATATGAAAATGTTATAGCTATAAGGGCAGTAAAGAGTATCGATGGGATGACCGCCGATTGGGCAAGGATACCTTATGATGTGCTTGCTAAAATCTCTAACAGGATAATAAATGAAGTCAAAGGGGTAAATAGAGTAGTATATGATATAAGCTCAAAGCCACCGAGTACAATCGAATGGGAATAAACCAGAGTTAATAAATAATAATATAATATATTTTAGACAATATTCATAAGGATTTTACCCGAACTATGGATATAAAAATTTATCTTAAAGAAAAACGCGAATTAATTGATTCATATCTAAAAACATATTTTGAAAACTCTTATTCAAATTCTGTTCTTATAGATGCGATGAAATATTCTTTGTTTGCAGGTGGAAAGAGGATTAGACCAATACTTGCTTTAGCCTCATATGAGACATGCGGAGGTGATCCAAAAGATATACTGCCACAGGCTTCGGCGATTGAACTTATACATACCTATTCTCTTATACATGATGATTTGCCAGCAATGGATAATGATGAATTAAGGCGTGGTAAACCCACAAGTCATAAATTATTTGGAGAAGCGATAGCAATTCTTGCGGGTGATGCCCTTTTAACAGAGGCATTTTATATGATGACAATTAATAGTTCTAAGATTAGACCATTATTGTTGATTAAAGCAATAAGTGATATAGCTGTTTCTGCAGGGGTATCAGGTATGGTAGGTGGCCAAGCATTAGATATATTTTCAGAAAATAAAGAACCTGACAAAGAAATTGTGGACTTAATTCATATCAAAAAAACGGCGGCTCTCATTAAATCATCTGTGAGAATAGGAGCAATACTTGCGGATTCATCAGGTGATAAATTAGAGGCCTTAACAAGATATGGTGAAAATATAGGTATTGCTTTTCAGATCATAGACGACATATTAGATGTAGAGGGTACAACGGAAGAGTTAGGGAAACCGACAGGCGCGGATAAAAATAAGCACAAAATGACATATCCATTTGCTGTAGGATTGATCCAAGCTAAGAAGAAGGCAGAAGATTTAATTTCATCTGCAATAGATGCCTTAAGTCTATTTTCGAATGAAGCAGATTCTTTAAGAGAAATAGCAGTTTATATAAAGCAAAGGAGGTCATAGTGTATCTGGAGAATATTAAATCACCTCAGGATCTAAAAAAACTTTCTATAAATGAGTTAAAAAAACTAACTGAGGAAATTAGACATACGATAATTCATAGGGTATCAAAAAATGGTGGTCACTTATCTTCTAATCTTGGTGTAGTTGAACTTACAATCGCACTCCATTATGTGTTTGATTCACCTATAGACAAAATTATCTGGGATGTTGGCCATCAATCATATACCCATAAACTTTTAACCGGTAGATATGAGAAATTTTGGAGTTTAAGAAAATATAATGGTATCTCCGGCTTCCCACGAAGGGGAGAGAGTGAACATGACGCATTTGGTACAGGACATAGTTCAACCTCTATATCTGCAGCACTTGGAATTATAGAAGGTCGTGATAAGAATAAGGAAGAATTCAAAGTTGTTGCTGTAATTGGTGATGGAGCGATGACAGCAGGACTTGCCTTTGAAGGTTTAAATAATGCTGGTGAATTAAAAAAAGACATTATAGTAATTCTTAATGATAATGAAATGTCCATTTCGCCGAATGTTGGTGCAATTTCAGCTTATCTAAATAGAATTATGACAGGCGATTTATATCAAAAATTTAAAAGAGATACACGATCTCTACTTCAAGGTATTCCAAAATTAGGAGGAACTGCAGCTAAGATCGCTCAGAAGACCGAAGAAATGCTTAAAGGGATTTTTCTTCCGGGGATGCTCTTTGAAGAGCTTGGTTTTAATTATGTTGGGCCTATAGATGGTCACAACATTGAGCTTTTAATAGAAACTCTTAAGAGGATAAGAACATCATGTTCTCCTGTTCTTTTACATGTTATAACTCAAAAAGGAAAGGGGTTTAAGCACTCTGAAAGAAACCCTCCGCTTTTCCACGGTATAGGTCCGTTTAGGATCGAGACCGGTCTGCCTTTAGATGACCCTAACGCGACTTATAGTGAAATATTTGGAGATACACTGATAGAACTTGCGATGAAGGATAATAAAATAATAGCTATTTCAGCTGCCATGAAAGAAGGGACAGGCCTTGAAAATTTTGCAAAGATATATCCTGATAGATTTTATGATGTTGGAATCGCAGAACAGCATGCTGTTACATTTGCTGCAGGACTTGCAACTCAAGGTTTAAAGCCTGTTGTAGCGATATATTCTACATTTCTTCAAAGGGCATATGATGAGATTATCCATGATGTCTGTCTTCAAAATCTTCATGTAGTTTTTGCTATCGACAGGGCTGGAATAGTTGGAGAAGACGGACCAACCCATAATGGTATTTTTGATTTATCGTATTTAAGACATATCCCTAACATAGTTGTAATGTCTCCTAAGGATGCCAATGAACTCAAGGTTATGATTGAATTTGCCTTAAATTATAACGGACCTATAGCAATAAGATATCCAAGAGGTAAAGCGGGACTATCTGAAAATATTTTTAACCTACCTGTAAACTTCAGATTAGGAGAATCAGAAATTGTTAATACAGGTAAAGATGTGGCTATTATAGCAATTGGTAATACAGTTTCGGCAGCTTTGAAGGCAGCTAAAAGATTAGAGAAAGAAGGTATTAGTGTAATGGTTATTAATGCAAGATTCGTGAAGCCATTAGATGAGAAAATGATAAAGAATATCGCAATAACAATACCTCGAATAATA
>CAYOJI010000038.1:0-7348 GCA_964404225.1 uncultured Nitrospiraceae bacterium | reverse complement strand
ACGGTTGAAGAAAATATCTTGGATGGTGGGTTTGGAAGTGCGATCCTTGAATTTTTAAATAAAGAAGAGATACAACCTATTCGACTAAGAAGATTGGGTATACCAAATGTTTTTATTGAACAGGGTAGCCAAAATGAATTACGAAAGATTTATGGGCTTGATGAAGAAGGTATTTATAACGCAGTTCTTTCTATTCTTAAAGAACCATTATATTCTTATTGAAGGATAGACTGGATAGAATACTTGTATCAAAAGGTCTGGTAAAAAGCAGGGAAATAGCAAAAGCCCTGATAATGGAGGGTAAAGTTTTTGTTGATGGCAGGAGGCTAACAAAAGCAGGCACTTTAATTGACGAGTCTTCCAGCATAACAGTAAGTGACTCAGAGCAACGTTATGTGAGTAGAGGCGGTTTAAAGCTCGAAGCAGCTTTAAATTTTTTTAATATTGATGTAACTGACAAGATTGTTATGGATGTTGGGGCCTCAACCGGTGGGTTCACTGATTGTCTTTTAAAAAGGGGTGCACGGAAAGTTTATTGTATAGATGTTGGATATGGTCAACTTGACTGGACATTAAGAAATGATCCACGAATTGTAATATTAGAAAGAACTAATATAAGGTATCTTGATAAGATACTTTCTGAACGTTTAAAGAAATTTAAATCAGAAGAAATCGAAGATCTTATTAAATGTAATGTTGATCTTGCAACGATAGACGTTTCTTTTATTTCCCTGACAAAAGTTATTCCAGTTGTTATAAATTTTATAAAGGAAAAAGGTGAAATAATTGCCCTTCTTAAACCGCAATTTGAGGTGGGCAAAAGAGAGGTAGGGAAGGGAGGTATTATAAGGGAGGATGAAAAGAGATTCAATGCTACAAAAAGCGTGGTGGATTTTTCTCATCAGATAGGAATTAAGACTAAGGATGTTTTCAGGTCTCCCATTCAGGGGCGCAAAGGGAATGTAGAATTCTTTTTATACATGAAAAAAGAATAGAATATGAACGAAGAAAAGATTTTAATAGACATGGATCTTTCTATTGCTTCAAGGGATTTAATAGAATTATTAATTGAAGAAGCAACAGATCCTACAATTTACAAACAAATAATTGAGGCAAACACAAAGAGACCTGAGATTCTAAGGATATTGCTTGATAATCCGTCTACTCCCGAAGAGATAAGGGCATATATAGCTCAAGTATTAAAAAGTCCTTCAGAGACAAAGGTTATGATTTCAAAGACTTATAGAAATGATGAAGAACGTGAAAAAACTTTACTTCAGAAGATTCAAAAATTAAGTGTTTCAGAGAAGTTACTTCTTGCCTTGAGAGGGGGTAAAGAAGTTAGATCGATTTTACTGAGGGATCCTAATAAGGAAATAGCATTAAATGTATTGGAGAATCCAAAGATTACAGAAACAGAAATAGAAACTATTGCAAGGTCACGCTCAATTTCTGATGAGGCTTTAAGAAAAATATCTAAAAAAAGGGAGTGGATGAAGAATTACAATATTATCTTGGCTCTTGTAACAAATCCGAAAACACCTGCTGGGCTAGCTGTTAGCCTTGTAAGTGAGCTTAAGACAAAAGACCTTGTACTTCTTGAAAAAAATAAGAATGTTTCAGAAGGGGTGCGTATTACTGCAAAAAAATTACTCAGAGCAAGAAAAGGGTAGTTATCATTTTATATCTTATTTTTGCTCGAATTTGCAAACTCGGCCTCAAACAGTGCAAATTCGCCCCTTAACCCACTTTATTCATAAATTCATGAGTAATTGGCAGATGCAGTATTTTCGCTCATTATAGGCTCGGTATAATTGAGCCTCTGAGGAAAATTCTTTCTTCGAAAGAATTTAAAACCGCTCAAATACTGCATCTACCAAAATTTTTGTGAATAATATGGGTTAAGGGACGCTCCTTTCGCCAAGATTGGTTACCAGAGATTTTGTAAAGTCGCTCAAGGGACATACCCCTCTAACGTTTTGCTACTTACGATATTTACCAGCGATTGAAAAATTTTTCCAAATAGCTTTTAATAAAGTTTTATAAATTATAATCCATCTTATTTTGAATAATAAACGGAGTAATATTATGCCTCGGAGCTTCAAGATTGACAAACTACATGAGAATATAGTATCTCAATCAACATTGTTTAAGACATTAAAATACCTTGACAAGAAAAAAATAGAGACTCCAATACTTTTAATAGATAGAGAAAAAGTAAAAGAAAAGATTTTAATGATAGGTAGTCATATTAAAAATTCTAAGGTTTTTTATGCAGTCAAGGCAAATCCAGATATAGAAATTTTAAGATTTCTTGATAAATTAAAAGTAGGATTTGAAATATCTTCCGAGGGTGAATTAGAGGTTCTTTCGAAATTAAGGGTTAATCCAAAAAAGATTATATCCAGCAATCCTGTAAAATCCTCGAAATTCTTAAAAATGGCAGCTTCATACGGTATAAAATGTTTTTCATATGATTCTCCTGAAGAGGTAGACAAACTTTGTCAATTTGTTCCGCATAGTGATGTGTATGTGAGGCTATCTGTACCAAATGAAGGTAGTGAATGGCCATTAAGTAAAAAGTTTGGTGTTGAACTTGATGATGCTTTATCATTGTTGTGTTATGCAAAGAACAGAGGATTAAATCCCGTAGGAATAACATTTCATGTTGGTTCGCAGTGTACAAATATTTATAACTGGAATATTGCGCTCGATAAAGCTAAGACATTGTGGGATTTAGCTTTTAAAAATAATATAAGATTGAATCTTATAAATATTGGAGGTGGGTATCCAATAAAATATACAAAGAATGTTATTAGCATTGAGACCATAGAAAAAAATGTAAATAATCTTATATACGAAAGATTTCCAAATGATATAGAGGTTCATATAGAGCCTGGAAGGGCTGTTGTGGGTGATGCAGGAATACTTGTAACATCTGTTATTGGAAAGGCAAAGCGTGGTGATGATTACTGGCTTTATATAGATGTGGGTGTTTTTAATGGACTGATGGAGAGCATAGGTGGAATAAAATATACTTACATAGTGGAGTGTAATAAACAGGCTAAACACAAAAAATTGTGGACTTTAGCGGGTCCTAGTTGTGATAGCTTTGATGTTATAGACAAAAATGTTTTACTTGTTGAGCCAGATATAAATAATTTAATACTTATATTATCAAGTGGAGCTTATACTGTATCTTATGCTTCGGAATTTAATGGTTTTTCAATACCAAAAACAATTCTAATATAAAAAAATTTAAAAATATAAAGAAAGGAATAAAGATGATAAAATTTTTTGAGAAAGCTCCTTATTCACCCGTAGAATATTGTTATGATGTGGAGGAAATTTTATATAAGGGTAAAAGTAAGTTTCAGGAAATTATGGTGATAAGAAACCCATATTTTGGGAAGATGCTGATACTTGATGAAGTTGTTCAACTGACTGAAAAAGATGAATTTTTTTATCATGAGATGCTTACTCATGTGGTAATGCATGCTATTCCATATCCAAAGAAGATTGCAGTTATAGGTGGCGGTGATGGAGGGGTTGTGCGTGAGGTTCTAAAGCATAAAAGTGTCGAAAAAATTTTCTTTGTCGAAATAGACGAAGAAGTGATTAATGTTTCAAAAAAATATTTCCCAACTGTTTCGTCAGGAATTGATGATGCTCGAGTAGAAATAAAAATAATGGATGGAGCTGAATTCATAAAAAGAAAAAAGGCCTCTAATTTAGATGCCATTATCATCGATTCAACAGATATTATAGGTTTTGCACGCACCCTTTTTACCGAAGATTTTTTTGTATCTGTAAAGAAATCTCTGAATGAAGAAGGAATGTTTGTTACGCATACAGAATCACTTCACTTTCATAAAGATATGGTAATAGAGATCCACGAGATGCTTAAAAAAGTTTTTCCTATCGTTGATATTTATACAGCCCCAATTGCAACTTATCCTGGTAATTGGTGGGTTTTTGCAGTTGCTTCCAAAAAATTTTCACCGAGGGAAGTAAGACGCAAATGTGAAATATCTACAAAATATTATGATGAAGAGATTCATAAACAGGCATTTTTGACAAAAAGATTATACTCAAAATTGATTCAAAGAAAACTTGATTGGTAAATTTTATAGGCTATAGGAAGTAGGTCGGAATGGAAAAAAAAGGATGGTTTATTGATAAAGATACGGAAAATCGATATATATGCCATAAATTAAAAAGATACATTTTATCCATAAAGACGCAGTTTCAGAATGTCGAATTAGTTGAAACTAAAGATTTTGGACGTGTCGTAATACTTGATAAGAAGATTCAATCTGCAGAGAAAGATGAATTCATATATCATGAAGCCCTTGTTCATCCTGCAATGATTTTGCATCCAAAACCTGAAAAGGTATTGATCCTCGGGGGAGGAGAAGGAGCAACCCTCAGGGAAGTTCTCAAACATCCTGTTGTTAGGCAGGTTGTTATGATTGATATCGACGGCGAATTTGTTGATTTGTGTAAGAGATACCTAAACAAGTGGCATATGAATTCTTTTGATGATCCGCGTCTACAATTAATCATAGAAGATGCAATGAATTATATAAAAAAGACAAATAGCAAGTACGATGTTATAATTGCTGATATCAGTGACCCCGTTGAAGGCGGCCCCGCGATGTCGATATACACTAATAGATTTTATTCCCTTGTAAAAACAGTTTTAAAAAAAGATGGAATATTTGTGACCCATGCAACTGCAGTTGATTATTTAGAGGATAAGAAATCATGTAAGGAGATCTTTAAAGCTGTAAAAAATACTTTTCCTCTATCAGCCTTTTATTTTGAATATGTACCGAGCTTTAGTTCTTTATGGGCATTTGCTATGGGATCATTAAAATATGATCCACATAAAATAGCTCTTCCAATTATCAAAAAAAGGATTAAAACAAGGGGACTCAAAAATCTTTTATATTATGATGATGAAACCCACCAAAGGTTATTTTCCATACCTAAATGTGTCAAAAAAATTTATTTTTCAGATTAAACAAATCTTATGATATCATCTATTTAGCATGATAAGATATAAACGAATTCCGGCAGATATTCACCAAAAAATAAAATTCCTCTCGGATTTCTTTTTAAATGATCCTAATATTATTTTTGCCTATATCTTCGGTGGGTTATTAAAAGGTAAACCAAATCCTTTAAGCGATGTTGATATCGCTGTATATGTAAAAAATATAAAAAAATTAGACTATATTAATCTATTTGGTAACATTTCTAATATTCTCGGCACAGATGAGATTGACCTCGTAATTTTGAATACCGCTCAGCTCAGTCTTGCTGGAAGAATTTTACAGAATAGAAAAATCCTTGTTGACAAAGACCCCTTTTTTAGGCATAAATATGAATCAAAAATCCTGAGGGAATTTTTTGATTTCAGTATAAAAGAAAGAGATATTCTAAAGAGAAGATACGGAATTGGTTGATAAACTTTTAATAGGTAGAAAGCTTGCACAGATAGATACTTATTTAGGACAGATCAGAGAGTATTCTAAAATATCACTCACAGCATATAAAAGTGATTGGAAAATACAGAGGGTTGTAGAAAGAACCTTGCAGATATTGATTGAATTATGCATAGATGTTGCTAATCATTTAATCTCTGATAAAAACATGAGATTGCCAACAGGGTATGCTGATACCTTCAGGGTTCTTTTAGAAAATGGAATAATTAGTGAAAATTTATTTAAAAAGATGGAAAAGATGGCAAAATTCAGGAATATAATTGTGCATCAGTACGAAAAAATAGAGCCTTCTATAGTCGTTTCAATACTTCACAAGAATTTGGGCGATTTTGAAAAATACAAAAGAGCAATAATTAAATACTTATCTCAATAAACTTTTTATGTATTAATGTAAGGTGTTTCAAGCCTTATAACCAATGTTAGCGGATATTAACGAAATCTTATGATATAATAAAAAATTAAATTCTCTTGGAGGTGTTTGATTTATGCCTATATACGAATATGAATGTGAAGATTGCGGTAAAATATCTGAAGTGATGCAAAAATTTGATGACGAACCTTTAAGTATATGCCCTATTTGTGGGGGTATTGTACATAAATTAATTTCACAAAGTTCTTTTATATTAAAGGGCACAGGGTGGTATGTTACTGATTATGCTCGTGTCCAAAATAAAAGAAAAGAAGAAAAGACAAGGTCTGAGAGTAAAAACGATTCGAAATTAGAAACCACAAAAAAGAATTAATGATGCATCCTCATATTCACATTCCTTTTGATAGGATTGAGGAGCATCTTTTTTTCATAAAAGAAAAACAAATTAACCTTGAAATTTTATTTACATCTCAAATATTGGATTCAGTAAAAGATTTTGAGATAATAGAACTAAAAGATAAACTTGATTACAATCCTTTTATTACTATCCATGCTCCCTATATGGATTTATCACCGGGTGCAGTAGATTCAAAAGTTAGGGCAGTTACTTTAGAAAGATTTTTTCATGTATTAGAAATAGCGAAGATTTTAAATCCTGAGATAATAGTATTTCATTCAGGATATGAGAAATGGAAGTATGCCTTGAACATAAATCTCTGGCTTGAAATGAGTTTAAAAACGTGGCCTCTTATATTAAAAGAAGCTATTTCGATAGGTACAAAAATAGCTATAGAAAACATATTTGAGGATGAACCTCTTAGCCTGAGACTATTAATGGAAGAAATAAGATCCGAATCTTTCGGTATTTGCTTTGATTCAGGTCATTTTAATCTTTTTTCACGAATTCCACTAAAGGAATGGTTAAATCAATTAAGGCCATATATTATCGAACTTCATCTTCATGATAACAATGGGACATTCGACGACCATTTCGCAATAGGTGAAGGTTCATTTGATTTTTACACGCTTTTTTCCGAACTAAAAGATAAAGATATAATTTATACTATCGAGGCTCATACACCGGATGGGGTTATAAAGAGTCTTGATAGGTTAAAAAGATATTTTTAATTCAAAAATTTTTATTTATTAACCCCGTTTTAAAAATTCAAGAAAGTGACAAAATCGAAGATTTTTATAAGGAAGCATAACCAATTTCGTGATATACAAGTCTGGAGAAATGCCCTTTCGCTTAATAAACAAAATCTCTGACCAATCTAAGGCTTTGTCGCTCGAATTTGCAAACTCGCCCCGAAAGTATTCGGGGCTCAAACAGTGCAAATTCGCCCTTTCAGGGACGCTCCTTTCGCCAAGATTGGTTACCAGAGATTTTGTAAAGTCGCTCAAGGGCAATTTTCCAGCATAGAAAATATTTCATCACGGAAAAAGTTATGCTTCCTTTTTATAAAAT
>CAYOJI010000037.1:0-18237 GCA_964404225.1 uncultured Nitrospiraceae bacterium | reverse complement strand
CCTCTGACAGAGAGTTCAAGCCTTATCCTAAATTTTTAGCGGACAATAGTGATTATGCATTATTGGCATGAGGAAGCATAGACAATATGTCAATGTCTCTCTGTTCCCTATAATATTTGCAACACTTTTTTCAAAGTAGTAATACCTTCTACATCTAACAAAAAGCGTACTGCAAGGACATCCCCCACCTATTTCTATCCCCAGGCCTAAAATTTGGATGCTTACAGTTTATTTTGTATTGTTACAAATCAGAGGATTTTATTTTAATATTGATTTTAAAGGCATAAAAATCTGCATTTTATTAAATGAGTAAAAGATGTCTACAGTCGCAGAAGATAAAAAAGTAAGTGATATGACAGTAAAGGAGCTTAAAGATCTTATCAGAGATATTATTTATGAATTAATCGACCCGGATTACGGTCTTAAATTACGAGCTGAGATAGAGGAGGTACTAAAGAAATCACTTGAATCAAAGGAAAGAATACCTGTTGAAAAAGTTGCTGAGGAATTAGGGCTTAAGTGGTAGATGTATAAAATTTATTTTAGTCCAGAGGGTAGAGCCTCTCTTTCATCTCTGGATAAAGAAATAGGGCAAAGAATTTTAGATAAGCTCAAATGGTTTACTCAGAATGTAGAAAGTATTCCACATCTTCACCTTAAAGGAAAATTCTCTGGACTTTACAAATTAAAAGTGGAAGTATCCAAAATTTAGGCTTGCTCATTTTGGGCTGGAAATGCCTTTCCGCTCACTGAACAAAATTTTTGACCATTCTAAGACTCTGTCGCTCGAATTTGCAAACTCGGCATTCAGCCTCAAACAATGCAAATTCGCCCCTTTAGGGACGCTCCCTTCGTTAAGAATGGTAAACAAAAATTTTGTAATGTTCGCTCCAAGGCATCTCCAGCCAACTGACCTTTCTGTTCTTGAGCCTAAATTTTGGATGCTTACATTAAAAGTGGGAGAGTGGAGAATTATATACGAGATCAATCATGATGAAAAAGTTGTTACTGTTCATAGAGTTGGGCATAGGAGAGAAATTTATAAGTGAGACAATGCCACAAGTTATAGCTATAGGTTGGTCTGAGAAAATTAATTCTGGGGCATTTGGCGAAGCCGATTTTTTCAGGTTTATCACCTGATTCTGTTCTTTTTGATAATAATGACCTTAATGATGATAAAAAGCAGAAGTAGTTGGAGTAGATTTTACATGAGGCAACGAATGATCATTTCGTGGAGATTTTTATGTGAGGCAACAGGGGCCAAATTGTTATAAAATGAATCATTCGAGTAATTAAATAATTATTGCTTAAAAATTTATTCAACTCGATATGATTATTATAAGGTTAAAGATAATTTATGGTAACACAGATAACAGAAGAGACCTTTGAACTTTTTTTTGAAACCATTAGGGATTCATCGATAATTGACCTTCGAGAAATAACCTTTATTGATCCTTATGGGATGGTTGGGCTTCTTGAGATGGGTGAATTTTTTCATATGAAGGGTCTTCAGAAAACAGTTTATCTTCCAAAAACAGAAGAAGTTCTTAAGTACCTTGAAAGGATGGACTTTTTCCGGTTTGCCAAAGAGATTTTTACTATACATCCTTCTTCATTTCAAACACCTAATAGGTATTTTCGAAGTTCTTATTCCGATGTGCTTCTTGAGATAACGCCGATAGAAAAGTCTGACGATATCCATTTCATTGTTGGAAAAGTTAAAGACCGTGCAGATGCCATACTCACAAGACATCTTAAATACGATGATAGGACAATAAATGGATTCATAGTTGCGCTGTCGGAAGTATGTCAGAATATTATTGAACACAGTGAGACTAAAGGATTTGTAGGCATACAGAAATATCATTTCCAGAATCTAAATAAAAACGTCGTAAAAATTGCTGTTATGGATACAGGTATAGGGTTCAGAAAATCTCTATCAGAAAGATTTTCATTAAAAGATGACCTTGAGGCTATAGAAAAAGGACTTTTTCATGGAGCTTCAAGGTTTGCTGATAAAGGGAGAGGACATGGATTATCTGCAGTAAGAAAATTTGTAAGGCAATGGGATGGTAAATTATCTATACGTTCAGGCACTGCGAGGCTTTCTATCATCCCTCAATGGGCAAGGGGAAAGGCAAAGGAACGTAACCTCTCTTATTTTCCAGGTGCGCAAATAAATATAATGCTACCAGAGGTATAGATAGTTTAAAATATTGTTATGAAAGCAAAAAAGAATCTAATAATCGTTGGAGACAGGGTTCTCATAGAACCTGACGAAGGCTCAGATAAAACAAGTTCAGGCTTATACCTTCCTCAGACTGTAAAAGAAAAAGAGAAAGTAGTTGGAGGGTATGTCGTGAAGACAGGTCCTGGGTATCCTGTTCATGACCCTACTTGCTCGCAAGAACCTTGGGCTGTTACAGAGAGGAAGGATGTAAAGTACATTCCTCTTCAAGCTATCGAGGGTGACTATGCAATCTTTCTCAGGGAATCTGCTATTGATATCGAATTTGAAGATAAAAAATATCTTATAGTTCCACATTCTGCAATCCTCGCACTTATACGTATTGAGGTAACAGAGGAGACTTCAGAAGCCTAATTTCATAATCTCCATTTTTGTCTTGACAAAAACCTTTCTTTATGATTCAATTGATTCAGTTGAAAAGGCAGATAAATATGAAAAAGATTATAGGAAATTATCTGAACCATATAAACTGAGACAAGTAATAAAATCTAAAAAGATTGGAAGAAATGACCCTTGTCCATGTGGAAGTGAAAAGAAATACAAAAATGTGTTGCCTTAATAAAGGAAATGCTTAAAAACATCCATAACGAAGACATAAAAGAATTGATAGCTGAGATTCCCGAGGGGCATAAACATCTGAGGACTAAGATAGTCCTTCACGATGGGACTGAATTAATATTTCAGGAAGCTACTATTGCTAATCTCGTGCGAGCCTATATTACTGTAAAAACACATCCACAAACAAAAAAAGTTGTGCTTAAATGTAAAAAACTTTCTGATAGAAAAAAAGGTTATGCTGAGTGGCAGCTTGTTGAAGAAGAATGGCAATGAAACTACAATCAGTAAAACTCATAAAAGTTAATCGCAAAAGCCAGATTCTCAAACGGTCAATTTTTGGCTGTCTGAAGGATACGCCCTCGATTAATATCACCAAAGGTTGTATGCATTCATGTATTTATTGTTATGCGAGGGGTTTTACTGATGCACCGCAAAAAGGAGAAATTTATCTCTATCAAAATCTTCCTGAAATTCTTGAAAAAGAGCTTGACAGGAAAAAGAAGTTGCCAAGATGGGTATCCTTCAGCACCGCATCTGATGCCTTTCAGAATATAGACGAAATCTTAGATATAACTTACAAGTCGATGAAACTTTTACTTGAGAGAGGTATTGGTATATCTTTTCTTACAAAAGGTTTCATCCCTACGGATTTTATTGAGTTATTTAGGAAATATACCTCCGTCTCCCTCTTTGCCAACGAAGGAACAAAAGGAAGTGTCAGGGCTAAAATCGGCCTTGTTTCTCTTTCCGAAGAGTATAGAAACCTTTTTGAACCTTATGCAGCAAGTACTTTCCAAAGACTTTTAAATATAAGGAATCTCATTAACGCAGGAATTGATGTTACTGTAAGGATCGATCCAATAATACCTACTATTACAGATTCAGAAAATTCAATAGAGTATTTGTTCAATAGGCTTAAATCAGAAGGTATAAGGAATATCGCTATTAGCTATCTTGTCATGCGACCTACTATAATGAACTTTTTCTGTGAACTTCCTTCAAACATCTATCGAAACATTTTGAGACATTATCTTGGTCAGCCTTGGCAGAGCGTCATAACCTCTGCAAGGACGAGGCTTCTACCAAAAAATATAAGACTATCTCGGTATAGCCAGATTAAAAAGATAGCACAAAATTACGGTATTGACTGCAAAATCTGTGGTTGTAAAAACCCTGATTTGCCCTGGGAATTTTGCAGCCCATGGATTGAGAAAAGAGAAACTGTTGAAAGACAAATTTCATTAGTGGAATAATTTAATGATTACTTACAATCTTTATAACATTCTCAAAAAAGAACTAAAGAACGGTTCGAATGACCTCGTTACTCGTCCCTCTGGGCAGATAATACGAATTCATCTTGAAAAGGCTATAGAAAAAGAAAAGGATGGCGAGGTTATTGCTCTTGATTTTTCGAACATAGGGATAATCGATTATTCTTGTGCGGATGAAGTAATTGCGAAGCTTATTTCGAGACTCTTAAGTGGTGAATATGGGGACAAGTACATTATTCTTATCGGTCTTAATGATACACATAAAGAGAATATAGAAGTTGCTCTTGAAAGAAAAGACCTCTCTATGATAGGTCAAATGAATAACGGTAAAAAAATCCTTCTCGGGAATTTGAATAACTACCTCAGAGAGACCCTTGAATTCATTTTTAAAAAAGGAAAAATTACAGCTAGCGATCTTTCTAAATCTCTAAAAATTCCTGCGAATACAAGTGGCACAAGGCTTTTAAATCTCCATAAAAAAAGACTTGTTAAAAGAACAGAAAAGATAAAAAATGGCGGAAGGGTTTGGATATATGAAAGGCTTTAATCAATAATGGATACACAAGTTTTAGAAAAAGATAAAGATATTACATTCCCCCACTTTATAGTTTTAAAGGCATCCGCTGGTTCAGGGAAAACATATACCCTTACACAAAGGTATGTTCAGTTTATTCTATCGGATAAGATCCCAAAAAATAGATTACAAAACATACTTGCAATTACATTTTCTAATAATGCTGCTCAAGAGATGAAAAAAAGGATTCTCAAATGGCTTAAATGCATCTATTTCGATAAGGCTGATGAGGTAAAAGATATATTTCATATTATTTCTATGGATAAAGGAAGGCTAATACAGAAAGCTGGTGAACTTATAGAAGAAATCCTTAATAACTACTCCGACTTTCAAGTAAAGACTATTGATAGCTTCATGACAACAATTTTCAAGGCATCAGCTATTGATCTTGGCTACAATTTTGACTTCGATATACTTATGGATAAAGAGCCTTTGCTCAAATACTCATTTGATATTTTTCTAAAAGATGTGCGGGAAGGGACAGATGAGGCCATGTTATTTGAAGAGATTATATCTTCCGTTCATGATTATAAGAGGGGAGATTCTTCATACCTATGGGACCCTTCAAATACTCTCTTCGAAGAAATAAATAATATTTACTCCAAACTTTCGGTGATTGGTGAAATTCAGATGAGTAGCGAACAATCCGAAGGACTTGAATCTATTAAAAAAGACATTAGGAAATTAGTTGATCTGATCAAAGACAAAACAAAAAAATCAGGACTTGAAAAAAGAAATAACTCTTCGTTTGATCATATTTCTAAATTAGCAAGGGAAGGAAGGTTTAATGACTTATTTAAGATTAGTTTTAAAAATCCACCTGTTAAAAAACCAAGAAATTATGACAAACGACTTCAACATAAATTCGAAGAAATAGACCAATTATGTAGAAGACTAAGGGATTTAATAGGAGAATATGCATTAATATACAGCAAATCCTTTTATATACCATATCTTAAAGCATATCAAATATTTAATCAAACTATTGAAAAAGTAAAAAGACAACAAGATAAAATATTTATCGATGACATAAATAGATATCTATCAGGGTATATTAACAATTATATAGTTCCTGATATTTATTTCAGGGTCGGAGAAACAATCTATCATTTTTTCATCGATGAATTTCAGGATACATCCCCTATACAATGGAGAAATCTTTTACCACTAATAGAAAATTCACTTTCACAGGGTGGAAGCCTTTTGATAGTTGGTGATACAAAGCAGGCTATTTATGGATTTCGCGATGCAGACTATAAAATCATGAGAGAGCTGGAAGATAAAACCAAAAATCCTTTCCCATCAGCAAGCTATGAATTAAAAGATTTAAATATTAACTACCGAAGTTTCTCAAGGATATTGGATTTTAATGAAAATGTTTTCAAAAAGAATATTAGATGCTCTAATAATTATATAAATGCAGCAAAAGAAAGTGGTCTTATCGACTATGACCAAAAAGTTAAAAGTGGCAACGAAGATAAAGGATATGTAGAGGTAATCATATGCGAAAAGAATGAAGAAAATCCTACGGAAAAAGAAAAGATATATAAGTTAATAGAAGAACTATGTAGGAGGGGATATCAATACAGTGATATTACTATCCTTACATATAGAAATGAAGATGTTGTAAAAGTAAGCTCGTGGTTGAATGAAAAAGAGATACCTTTTCTCTCTTACAGCAGTCTTGATATCAGAAAAAGGAAGATCACAGGTGAAATCGTCTCGCTTTTAAAGTTTCTTGATTCACCACCAGACAATTTATCATTTGCAACTTTTATATTAGGAGATGTCTTCAATGGAATTTTTGAAAATAATTCATACAAGGTTGATAGAAACATTTTGAGAGAATTTCTTTTCACAAATAAAGATAAAGAATTTCTTTATAAGTCCTTTCAGGAAAAATTCCCTGATCTCTGGGATAAATACTTTGCAAAATTGTTTAAATCAGTTGGGTATCTTCCACTTTACGATCTTGTAACAGAGATATTTAATACTTTTCAGATTTTTGATATTGCTTTAGATGAAGAAGCTACACTTATAAAAATACTTGAGATGATAAAGGAATTTGAGAGTAAAGGTTTTAACAATATAAAGGATTTTATCGAAGCTGTTACAGAAAACAAAGGAGCTGAATCAGCTTGGGATATAAGTGTACCAAAAGAAAATGCCATTACTGTTATGACTATACATAAAGCAAAAGGGCTTGGGTTTCCCGTTGTAATCACCCTTCTTTACGAAGATAAAAACAGAGGATTTGATTACATTGTCGACAGAGATGAAAATGCTATCTCTCTTTTAAAGATTAATCGGGATATTTCAGGCTGGAATGATGAACTTAAACTCTTGTATGAAAGAGAAAAGACAACAGAAATGGTCAATAAATTAAATAGCCTTTATGTGGGATTTACAAGGGCTGAAAGTGAATTATATGTAATAGGGGTAAAAGACGGAAATAAAAATAAGTATCCGTTTGATATACTTCCAATAGAAGAATTTTGCACTTCAGAAAAACCCCTAATAAAGCCTGCTATCAGTCCTGAAATTACCATGATTCCTATTAATCATCGATATAAATCCATTGAGTTTAAGGATGTATCTGAAAAAACCCTTAAAATAGAGGAACAACAACGAGGAGAGTTTATTCATAAAGTCTTTGCACTAATTAAATATGCAGGTGATGATTTAGATAAGATGTTGTGTGAAATTATTCAGAAAATAGAGGATGAGACGGGGCTTCGATATCCAGAGATAAAAAAACTTATATACAATACTGTCATTAATAGTGATATATCAGGGTACTTCAAGCAAAAACCAGGAAGAATAGTGTTAACCGAACAGGAATTTTCTGATGCAAATGGGCAGCTTTACCGAATGGATAGGATAATTATTGACACGGACGCTGTCACTATAATTGATTATAAAACAGGAGACAAAGAAAAAGACAAAGGAGAACATATCACACAATTAAAAACTTATATAAAGATACTCCGTGAGGTTTTCCCTGATAAACGTGTAAAAGGCTTACTTGCTTATGTAGATTTAGGAGAGGTGGAAAAGATAAATTGAATATTATTACAATCACACCCGAAAAAAATATTTTTGATGAAATTATTCCGTTGTTAGAAAACAACGGAATAGACTATTCTTCCAATCTTGTAGTATTTCCCGGGAAAAGGCCATCTCATTTCTTAAGAGCTGAAATCGCAAAAAGGATTAAAAAAAGTTTTATGCCACCTTTAACACTCTCAATGGATGAGTTTATTGATTTTATATTTGAAAAGATGGATTCAAAAAGAAAAATAGAACTTATTGATGCAATCTCTATCCTCTATGAGATTCAGAGGACATCTCCAAAACCTATTGGGAAAGACAACTTTATAAGCCCTGATAGTTTCTTCTCTATTGGACTCAAGATTTTTAATGATTTAGAGGAATTATTTATAGAAAAAGTAGATATCCAGCAATTAAAAAACTTTGATTCTTTTATAAGCGATAATATACCATCAACCAAAGAAAATTTGTGGTCACTTTCATACTTTTATGAAGAATTTTATAAAAAGATCAATAATCTCGGATTTTCAACCAGATCATCAAGGTATAGAAGTGTTTCAGAAAATATAAGCGAAACATCTTTAAATAACTTTAAAAAAATAATATTTGCAGGTTTTTTTGCACTTACCCGTTCTGAAAGAAAAATCTTTAAAAAGTTGCTCTCTTTTAAAAATACCATTTTTATATTTCAGGAAGGAGAAGGTTTAAAAGAAAAAATTAAAGAATTAGATCCGAATATAATTATTGAAGAATATAAAGATATTAATCCTGATATCCACTTTTATAGCGCCCCTGATATACATGGTCAAGTATATGCTTTAAACGGTATTATAGAAAATAAACCAATAACAGATATAACAAACATAAAAACCGTTATAGTGCTTCCTTCTTCTGAAACTCTATTTCCACTTCTAAGACAAGGGCTTTATGCTTTAGATGAAGATAAATATAATATTTCTCTGGGATATCCCCTTTATAGAACACCCCTTTATGGCTTTCTAAATAATCTTATGGAACTTATAACCTCAATGGATAATAATTTAATATATATCCCTCACTATATGAGATTCATGTTACACCCATATACAAAGAATATCTATTTTAAAGGCATCGCTGAAATAACAAGAATCATTCTCCATAGCCTTGAAGGGAGATTTACAAAAAAAAGAACGAGAACATTCTTATCCCTCTATGATATAGAAGGAGAAGTTTCTCACATTGGAGATAAGATTTCTGGTCATGATAGAGAAATAAATATTGAAGAAATTAAAGCCCATCTAAGGACTATCCACCAAAATACAATAGAAAAGTTTATTTCCTTCGAAAATATAAAAGATTTCGCGAAGAAATGTAGAGAGGTCATCGAGTTTATCTACAATAGTAGTACAGCAAAACTTCATCCTTTATTTCATCCTTTTGCTGAAGCATTCATAAAACAGATAGACACCCTCGGCAAGTCTGAGATGAAAAATATCTGCTTTGAAAAAACGGTAACTTATTTTACCTTTTTCAGAAGATATATAATGAACTTTAAGGCGCCATTTGAAGGCACACCTTTAAGAGGCCTACAGGTTCTCGGTTTTTTAGAAACAAGAAATATAAAATTTGACTATGTATTTTTCCTTGATGCAAATGAAGGCATAATCCCAGATACAAAAAAGGAAGACTCTTTACTGCCTCTAAAGGTAAGAGAGAGACTTGGGATACCTACCTATATAGATAGGGACAAAATCATGGCTTATTATTTTGATGTATTACTTAGGGGAGCAAAAGAGGTTCATCTATTTTTTATAGAAAATGATAAAAAAGAAAGGTCTCGATTTATAGAAAGACTACTTTGGGAAAAACAGAAAAAAGATAATGTCATAGAAACAGAAAAATATATCAGGCAATTACAGTATAAAATTAGCCTTACAACTAAAAAACCAGAACCTATAGAAAAAACGAAAAGAATATTAGAGTTCTTAAAAGATTTTACATATAGTCCCACAACCCTCGATGATTATCTTAAATGTCAGTTAAAATTTTATTATAGCTGTGTTCTAAATCTCGATAAAAAAGAAGAAATCACTGGAGAGATCGAAAAAGTTGATATAGGAAAGATTGTACACACTGTACTTAATTCCTATTTTTCGAAAAGAAAGAATCGCATTCTAAAAGAAGAAGACATTGATACAATCGAAATGGAAAATCTTGTAAATAATATCTTTGAAAAAGAATATGGCAGTATTATTACAGGTGCTACATATCTTCTAAGAAATCAAGTTAGAAAACGCTTAAAAGAATTACTCACCTCGTATTATGCTGATTTGATAAAGAAAGAAAAGTTTACCATTATAGATATGGAAAAAGAATTAATTATTAAAATCAATGGATTTAATTTAAAAGGAAGAATAGACAGTATAGAAAAAAGGAATAACAAAATTTTCATACTGGATTATAAAACTTCCTCTAATGCTAATAGGTTGAAAATCAAGATAGATAAACTTGATCTTTCCAAAAGAGAGACATGGAGTAATGCTATCGGCAGCTTACAGATACCAATTTATATAATACTCTTTTCAAAAAAAGCAAAAACCTCTCCTAAAAACTTAAGGGGCGTTTATCTTCTAATCGGTCGAACAAAGATCGATGAAGATATAGAAATTTCGCCTTTTACGGAGGAAGAAATGGATAAAGCTATATATATAATAAGAGAAGTTACTTTAAGATTGCTTAAAGAGATAGTGAATCCTTCAATTCATTTTGAACCTCCTAAGGATATCAAAGCTATATGTCCTTCATGCAATTACAGTTATATATGTGGAACGCAATGGGTGGTAAATATTAACGAGCTATAATAAACTTCAAATTCAAACATGAAAGGGGATTTTATGTTATGGAGTTAAAATATATAATCTTAGGAGCAATACCGACCCTTATAATTGCTGTGCCAATTGTTTGGTATTTGGCAAAAGCCTATTTTCAGGGTATTTACAATAAACGACTTTCAGAGATTCAGCTGTCTTGCGCCAATCAAATTACAGAACTTGAAAAAAAGGCAAGTAGTGCAGAGGCGAGGATCGAAGAAATGAGACATCAGATTACAATGAGAGAATCTGAAATCAATAACTTGAGGGATGAGCTAAAAAACGAACAACAATCAAAGGTGGAGGCCTTTACAAAACTCGAGGCAGCGCAAAAATACTTCGAAGAGCAAAAGCAGCTTATAGAAGCTATGAAGGTAGAAATGACTGATACTTTTAATGCCCTTTCATCAGCAGCTTTAAAAAGTAGTAGTGAAGATTTTCTCCGACTTGCTTCTGAACATCTTGGAAAGGTTATAGCAGATACAAAAGGTAAACTTGGAGAGCATCAAGCCGCAATGGATGGTTTGATTAAACCCTTAAATGAAGCCCTGAAAAAGTATGAAGAACAGTTACATTTAATAGAAATAAAAAGAAAGCAGGATTATACAAGCTTGGATGAACAAATAAAATTACTTGCAACAACACATCGGGAGCTTCAAAAGGAAACAATAAATCTTGTTACTGCACTCCGAAAGCCACATATAAGAGGACGATGGGGAGAAATAACATTGAAAAATGTTGTCGAAATGGCAGGTATGTCTGCACATTGTGACTTTACAGAACAGATTACAATAGAAGGTGATGGAGGCCGCTTGCGCCCAGATATGATAATCCATTTACCAGGTGGACACAATATCGTTGTAGACTCTAAAGTTTCTTTAGAAGCCTTGCTCGAACTTTCTTCAGCTTCTACTGAAGAAGCGAAGAGGGAACTTCTCAAAAAGCACGCTTCGCATGTCAAAGAACAAATAAACAGATTAAGCTCCAAGGCTTACTGGAATCAATTTTCAAGGTCTCCGGAACTCGCAGTTCTTTTTATCAGCGAATCTGCCCTTGTATCTGCGCTCGAAATAGAACCGGCTATTCTCGAAGAAAGTATGTCAAAGAAGGTTTTAATCGCCACACCAACCACACTTTTTGCCCTTCTAACAGCTATTGCTTATGGATGGAGACAAGAACAGGTTACAAAAAATGCTGAAACTATTGCTAACCTTGGTAAAGAATTATACGAAAGAATTAATGTCTGGGCAAAACATTGCAATGAAATTTCTTTAGCTCTCGGGAGGGCTATTGATGCACATAATAAAGCTGTAGGTTCTCTGGAATTAAGGGTATTACCTGCAATAAGAAAATTTAAAGAGCTCGGCGTTTCGACTTCTGAAGCAATCCCAAACTTGAAGCATGTAGACCAAACACCAAGAAATTTAAGTATAATTGAATGAGGGAACCCGAATAATGCATTTTGGGGTTAAATCGAAAATTGCTTATTTAGCTTAAGAGTCTAATTATGAAAGGGGGAGAATATGTCTGAGAAATTAAGTCACGAGGAATTCGTAAAGAAGGCAATAGTAAGTTTAAGAAAAGAGGGATACAAAGGAATACATTCTGTTTATTCGGGATTTAATAATGCGTTCAAAAAATACTTTGAGGGAGAAAATCCTGTCGAGGTGACAAACAAACTTGCAAAAGAGGGGAAAATTGTGCTAAGACCCGTCAAAGGAGGGGTTATGTTATATTTACCCGAAGAGGCACCAAATACAAAAGACCCAGCATCTGAGGCCTTAAAGAAAATGGGATTGGAGTAATAAATATAAAATTAGTGCATCATTATTAAGTAAAAGGGAATAAGTGCATGAGCAAGAATGACGGAAAGGCTGTTATTCTTCTGAGTGGTGGTATTGATTCTTCGACTGCTCTTGCGTTTGCTAAGTCTAAAGGATTTGAAATGTACGCCCTGACTTTCAATTATAATCAGAAACATAAAATAGAACTTGATTCAGCCAAAAAAGTGGCTTCTTTTATAGGCGTAAAAAAACATCTTATTATAGATTTTAATCTTAGAGAAATTGGGGGATCTGCACTTACTTCAGATATTGAGGTACCAAAAGAAAGGATAAAGGTTGAAGAGGAAAAATCTCAATCTTTAAGTCCATATATTTCAACCTTTATTCCTGTCACATATGTACCTGCTCGAAATACTATCTTTTTATCCTTCGCCCTTGCATGGGCAGAGGTTCTTGAAGCAGAAAATTTATTTATTGGAGCAAATGTTATTGATTATAGTGGTTATCCGGACTGTAGGCCAGAATATTTAAAGGCATTCGAAACCATGGCAAATCTTGCAACTAAAATATCGGTAGAAGGCAAACTAAAATTTAAAATTAATGCTCCTTTCCTATATCTAAAGAAATCAGAAATTATAAAAATAGGGATTGCTCTTGGGCTTGATTACTCATTAACATGGAGCTGTTATGATCCACAATATAGTGAATCAAAGATTGTTCCATGCGAAAGATGTGACAGTTGTATTTTTAGGAGTAAAGCTTTCAACGAGGCAGACATCAAAGACCCTCTTATAAAATGATACATAAAACTCACCAATAATTTTTACGTATCTCTTTTGGAGAAGCTTTTGAAAAAGCTAAAAATAAACTTTGATGAAATTCAGAAGGCGATGGAAGATGTAGTAAGAGATACTTTCGATTATTATCTCGATACAGAAACAGGAGAGGTTATTTCTCTTTCAAATGAAATCTTAAGTGATCTGCAGTCAAGATTATATGAAGATGAAGATGAGGAAATAAATGAAAACATTGAATATATAGAATTTGATGAAGAACCTAATTTGCCCGATTGGATGCTCGACGAAGCCGAACTTGCATTAGAGGTTTTACTTGATGAAAGCGGAAGGTATGTTCGTATCCCTGAAAGAAGCTCTTATAAGACTTATAAAACAATGGAAGGATTTATAGAAATAATTGATAACCCTAAATTGAAAGAAAGGCTTCGGGATTCCCTTAACGGGAAAGGCGCCTTTAGAAAATTTAAAGATGTCCTAATAGACTATCCAAAAGATAGAAAAAGATGGCATGGTTTCAATGCAAAGGTGGCGAAAAAAGAAATCATCGAATGGTTAAAATCTATAAATATAGAGCCGATCACATGACTTACTTTTGGATTTTCAATGGCAAGCTTTATCCAGTTTAATAAATGTCGTCTGAAGTGCCTTCTTTTCCATCAGATCCTTTACTAAAAACATTAAATGCGAAATCATTTTTTTTATAATAAATGTAATGATTACCCCAAGGATCACGCTCATCTGAAATAAGATTCAGGGATTCGGGATAACTACCATTCTTAAACCTATATGCCTCAATCTTGATTCTCAAATCATCAACCGTCTTAGAGGCAATAAAACTTCTGAAGATGTCCGTTTTATTTAAAAAGATTGTGGCAAAAGAGAGCACAAAAGCGAAAAGAATGATTAATATGGGTAAAATATTCAGTCCAGTGGAGGGAGCTTTATGTTCTATAAGTGGTGTTCCCGAAACAATTGATAAATCTTCTTTTAATTCTATAGCACCCTTTTCTAAAAGGGAAACAAGAGTTTTTGAAACTATAAAGTCATCTTTCCCTGTTATATCTATAATAGTGCTGACATCATTTTCTCCATCCACTAATGAAAAAATATCTCTTTCTTCGTCTGTCATATCCTCGATTTCTTTTGTCTTTTTTATAAATACAGAGTCAAGGGTTATTTTCCCTTCGATGAGACTCCATTCATCAACTATCCTGAGACCTTCCATTAGTAAATGCTGGGTATCTAAAGAAATAGGAATTTCTTTATCAATCGGTACTTCTTGTGGTGTAAATTCATAAGTGCCATCCTTCCAGTTAAATATTTGGATAACCGTCTCTTTAATCTGCCCTATTAATATCTCCTCAATATCTTCTTTTTTAACAATACCTTTTCTTATCAGAATACTAGCAATTTTTTGATTTGATACTTTTTGTTCAGTAAGTATAGACTGGAGGTCCTTTTCCTCAAGAAGTCCTTTCTTAACCAAGACTTTTCCAAGTCTATTAGCTTCCAATCTTCTTTTTGATTCCGCACCTATGATATTACCCTCCAAAAATAAAAGTCTGACCCTGTCCATCTTCCCTTCGATAGTAAGAACACCTGTCTTACGCTGGAAAAAAATCAATTGTAAAATATCAGCTAATCCAAAATCCTTAAGAGAACCTTCTAAAGCCAACCTTTTGCAAGCCTCCGCCTTGTTATTATGTTAGAAAACAAATAAACCATTAACATTAAAAATATAGCACATATATTAAGCCATATATGAGAAAAACCAATTAACCTAACATTAAATACTAAATTAGTTAAAGGAATGAATAATAAAAATAGAAAAGGCCACATAAATATTAAACCATATAATAAATACCCTGCATAAATTTGCCCTGCACCAGGTAATAGCAAAGATAATAACTTAATCCTTTCCCTCTTTTTCCTCTTGTATTCATAAACAGCAAGAATTTTTGCAATTCTTTCCTTGGCATCAAGTTCTTCAAGTTTAACTAAGGATCTATAACATTGTAGGCACATATGTCCCCATAAAATATGTTTCTCACATTTGTTACACATAATTGTTCCACATCTATTGCATCTATATGCCCTGTTTTTTAAACGCCTGTCGATTACAAAAAATATTAATATCATTATTACTGAAATAGGCACTAATAATATTGGGGGAATAAGGGATAAACCATAAGAATACTTTTCACTTTTCTTTAAAGCGTATTCCCAAATTTCTATTTGGGAAAGCTTCTCATCTATAACAAATCTGTTCGGATCTCTTCCAAATATCTTCCTGAAGTATAATACAGAGTTGATATCAAGTTGCTGAGCACTGATAAAATATTTTTCCCCGTTATCGAAATCAAACGTCTCTCGATAAACCTGACTGAGATTATAATATGTTGATACAAGGGGTTTGATCTCTAATGCTTTTTTATAAAGTTCTTTTGATACCTCAAAATCTCCCAATCCTACATAACAGTTTGCTATGTTGTTATATATTCGGGCATCTTGCTTCACGGAAAGAATTCTATTATACACATCTATCGCTTCATGAAATCTCTTCTCGCGTTTTAAAGCAAGGGCATAAGAAAAAAGCTCAGCAGGCTCATTTTTGTCTTTTAAGATTGAAATACCATAATTATTGTCTTTCTCTTCATTGACTTCTACAACAGCTTTAATTTCAGGAGAAATGGAAGCATTAAGGGAAAGTAAAATGATTTTATAAATCAAGGGAGAAATAAGTAAGAATATGAGATAGAAATATACTAAGACTTTATCTCTTTTCCTTACATAAAAGCTCAATAATATTAGTAAAGATGCCAGAAAATAAAGAGGGTTAAAGATTGCAAAGATAAAAATAAGAAATAACATCAACTTTGTCCTGCTTTCTGATAAATCATGGGATATTAAAAATATATCCTGCGGTAATCTTACTAATGTGATAATGAAAATCGAGAGAATCAAAGAAATCACTATACTTATGAATAAGGACATTATCATTGTAAAAAGCCACCAGAAATTCCGATCATACGCACCTATACCTTTGATAATATAATCAATACTTTTGAAGACATTATCATAGTTAAATGCAAAAGTGGCTTTTGCCATTTCAAAATAAACAGCAGGTAGATCAGGAGAATATTCTAATGCTTCTTTAAGTATTCCCTTTGCGTTACTTTTATCCCTTTTTGCCTTTTTAATGAGCAAATAGGAATAAGCTTCAGAATTTTTAATGCCTCTATTTAATTGGGTCTCAAGAAGTGATTCAGCAAATGAGATTGAGCTCGTGGTTAATAATAATAAGATAACAATTAGGAAAATTTTCTTCATTCCCTTTGCCCTATCCTTCTTTCGGTTCCATTCATTAATCTCCTAATATTATCTTTATGCCTTATAAATATAAGAACTGTAATAAGAAATGCAACTATAAATTTATCTTTACTGTCAAAAAGTAATATATTTAGAGGTAAAAAGCTAAATGATACAAGAGCGCCAAGAGAAGAATATCGTGTCAAAATAACAACTAACAACCATATAATCATTGTAATTAATGCTACTCGAGGAGTGTAGATGATAAGAACCCCGATGCTTGTTGCAACACCTTTGCCTCCCTTAAATCCCAAAAATATTGAAAAATTATGACCTAAAATTGCAGAGATGCCTGCAAGACCCTCATATAAAACACCAACGCCTAATTTTTCTCCTAAAAAAACTGCAAGGGTTCCCTTAAATATATCCCCAAAAAGAGTTATAAATGCAGCCCCTTTACCCATTGATCTCAAAACATTGGTAGCACCTATATTCCCACTCCCAACCTTCTTAAGATCTACTCCTTTCAGCTTAGCTACAATTATACCAAAAGGTATAGAACCGAGAAAAAAACCTGCAACTAAGATTGAAACAATAATGAATACATCCATATATTCTTTTTGTAACAATATTTAAATCCTTTTCCAGAAAGAAATCGTGTATTGAATACCTGAGAAGAAAGACAGTAAAAGTGCTATCCAGATAAGTACTATGCCTATATCATATAAATCTACGTTGGGAATAGTTCTCATAAGTATTAGACAAATTATAGCAACTATTTGAATAAATGTTTTAATTTTTCCACCGATTTCAGCTGGTATTAAAATATCTTTTGAAAGAGCAACCACCCTTAACCCTGTTACCATAAATTCCCTGACAATTATGACAATAGCAATCCACGCAGGAATTCTTGCCATATCCACAAGAACGATTAAGGCTGATATTACAAGAAATTTATCAGCAATTGGGTCAAGGATAATACCAAACTTTGTAATCTCACCCGAACGTCGCGCAAGGTATCCATCAAGAAAATCTGTTAAAGATGCAATGATAAATATAAAAGCCCCAAATAATGGATTTGCATAAACAACAAAAATAAAAACGGGTATCAAGATAATCCTACTGAGGGTAAGAATCGTTGGGAAATTAAGTCTTGGAATACTCATTAATTAGATCTTTCCACAAATTTTTAGCTTTTAATATAAAATCACATACTTCCCTTACAGCTCCTCTTCCACCTTTATTCTTCGTTATCATTTTTACAACAGATTTAACTTCATCATCAGAATCTGCTACAGCTATCGATAAACCACATCTTTTTAAAATAGGGATATCTACGATATCATCACCAATATAAGCTATTTGATCATCTCTCAGTGAATATTTTCGTGCTAAAGTATTATATGCAATCCTTTTGTCATAACATCTCTGAAATATATCTTTAAGACCCAGTTCTTTAGCCCTTCTCTTAACAACTTTCGAGAATCTACCTGTTATAAGGGCGACATTTATACCTGCCTTTAAAAGCATCTTTATCCCGTGTCCATCACGCACATGAAAAGACTTTAACTCATTGCCTTTGTCGTCAAGAATAATACTGCCATCTGTTAATACCCCGTCTACATCGAGTATTAAAAGTTCAATATTTTTCGCAAACTTTTTAAGTTCTTTTTCATATTTTTTTTTCATTATTTGAATTATTGAATTTTAATTTTAACCAGATTTAAATAATCAGAAAATACACTACTGTCCGCTAAAAATTTAGGATAAGGCTTGAACTCTCTGTCAGAGGTGAT
>CAYOJI010000036.1:14742-18291 GCA_964404225.1 uncultured Nitrospiraceae bacterium | reverse complement strand
CCATTGAGAATTATACCCAAATTCGTATTTGCATAATTCATGTTACACTATCGTTTCAATTTCATATTTGATAATCTTATTTGCATTTTTTAATTAAAATGGCAAATGAAATGCTAAGAATCAATACAAAACCTGTGAGTAAAATTGAAGTTATCTTGAGCCTTCTTCGCATATTAAGATCCTTATTAAAATGAACATCTAACTATTATTTTAGCTTATCAATATCTATTTTATTATAGGTAATCTTACTCTTATCCCATATAATTTATAAATTTTTCCCAATATTTATATTTGCATTCTTCTAAATCAATTTTTATAATCTTCTCATGAGGTTCAGAAGGATAACTGAATTATTGAGATCAAAGATGAAAGAAATTCACATACCAGATAATATTGTTGCAATATACGTTTATGGTTCAATTATTCAGGGAAGATTACGAAATGACAGCGATATCGATATCGCTATTCTTCCATCTTTTGAAACAAATGATTTCGAAAAGTTACAGCTTATATCCAAAGTGGCTGCTATCATTTCTTCTGTGCTTAAAACTATAGGTACTAATAGAGAAGTAAGTGTTCTTGATATGAGAGGCAGATATGTATCCATACAACTTTTATACAACATAATTACAAAAGGATTACTTCTTTATGATAATAATCCAATAGAGAGAATTGATTTTGAGAATGCTGTAAAACGGGAATATTTTGACTTTATACCTTATGTGCTTTATTTGAGGAAAAGGAAATATGGAGATTTATACAAGAAAGTTTGAATTGATTGATGAATGTTTAAAGCGGCTTGTAGAGATAAAAAAAGGAAATCCAACCTTTCATAAATACAGAAGTTCATGGAAGGATAAGGATTCAGCAGAAAGAAATTTGCAAAAGATTATCGAGGCAATTATTGATATCGGTAAAATGATTATTGCTGATTTAAAACTAAAAGAGCCGGGGAACAACAGGGAAGTCTTTCTAATCCTCGAAGAAAATAAATTATTCCCTTCAGAATACACGGATTTAATTGATAGAATGATCGGAATGAGAAACATTATTGTTCATAGCTATGATAGAATTGATGATACTATTGTGTATGGAGTTCTCAAAAAAAGCATTAGTGATATTAAAAAACTAACTGGTCATCTTAAAAAAATAATCGTGACAAAAATAAAGCGATAAGGTGACTAAAACCTTATATATTGTGTTAGTATGAACACCTGAAAGATGCGTGGAAATTTTTCTCAGAGGGCAAGATTCCTCTTTTAATCCTGAAAGCATTTTTAGGAAACAATAGTAGCGTTAAAATGAAATTTTTTGTCTTATTTGAATCAATTTATCTTTTATTTCATTCATCCGCTTTTCATTTTCTATAAGAAAAGCTTTTCGTTCCTCGACCGCCCGTTCGCCCTTTGATTTTTGACTCAAACCTTTTTCGATCGCCTTTGAAATACCTTCAATAGTAGCCTCGATTCTCTTAAACATCTCCCATCTAAAATCCAATTTGCTTTTATCAAGCCTCTCAGCAAAATCAAACCTTACCCTTCCACTTTGGGTATCAATCATTTCATGAAGGTATTCTTTCATCTTGTTTAGGATAATTTTATCCCCAACGAATTTTGGTAAAGTAAGTCGTAAAGACTTTGAAAGAACCTCAAGCATAACAGGGTCTTCTTTGAATTTATAATAAAAACTTGGTTTTACTGTCCATAACTCTTCTGCCTTAAATGACTCGAATGGTATTTCAAACAGTTCTGAAGAAAATCTGAAAAGAGCATCGACTGTCTCATTTATTTTAGTAATAAATCTACTGCATATCGATTCAAAAGCGGCAGCGAGTTTACCGTCCTCTTTTGCCCACCAGTTGTTGCATGCATTCTTCACCTCTTCTATAACGTATTGTTCCAGAGCAGAATTAAGTTCCCTCGAGGAAAGGGCTTTGTTTTCTATATAAAAATTTTCGAGACCAGCGCTAAGTATATTCGCAGTCTCTTTTTTAAATTCTTCAATATCCTCATCAAGACCTTTTTTCACAAGCCTATCGACCTCGCCATCAAGAAGGATGTCAAAATCTTGCTTCTCTCGCATAACTTCTTTCTTCTTTTTCTCAAACATCTCAATCTTTGCCTTTAGTTCTTCAACAGGGATAGTCAATGATTTCAGCTCAAGACCAATCTCAAATAGTGCGTGGGAAAGAACCCTCAAGAGTGAGTTCGAGACTGAAAGTAGAAGTACTTTGCCCTTTTCTTCCATTAAAAAGGTATTTAAGATATTCTCAAATTCTGATAAAAAGCTTTTCTCAAGGAGTTCCGGCCTTCTATTTAATTTGCCTTCGAGGGCAAGCTTTGCAGAAATGGGAAATATTTTTACTTCAAATCCCATACATTCTTCTATAACTTTTTTTGAAAAAGAGATGGATTCCTTTAAATCCTCATTATCCACATAATCAGCCTTATTTTGTAAGAAAAAAATCTTATTTGAATACTCACGCACATCTTTCAAAAAATCAAGCTCAGCCTTGCTTACGGGCTGATCAACGGAAAGAAGAAACAATGCAGCATCAGATTTTGGAAGATATTGATATGCAACGTCTGTATTATGTTCATAGACTGAACCAACACCCGGGGTATCTATAAGCCTTACCCCATCTTTTAAATAAGACGATGGATAAGTAATAACAACTTCTTTCACATCCTTTTCATTTTTTGGGTTTCCTTTTTCTGTAACATATTTTGGGATTTCGTCAGCATTGATCTCGATTTCCCTCCCATCGTTGAAATATACCTTTACATTTAGTATACCCCCGTATTTCAATACGGTAGCAATAGAAGTAAGTGGAACAACGGCGGTAGGTAGTATTTCTGCTCCTAATAAAGCGTTAATAAGCGTAGTTTTACCTCTTTTAAATTGACCAAGCACAACGAGATTAAATACGTTATTCTGAATCTTTTCTCTCAGTTCCTCGCACGGACATTCGGGGATAGCTTCTATCGAGGCGATTGAGTCAATACATTTCAATAATTCATTTTTAAAGAGAGAATACTTATCAAGAACCATTTTATCCCCCCTTCTTAATAGAAGTTAATCATTATCTTTAAATTAAAAAACTCCTACCAAAATATTTTGGTAGGAGTTATCAGTCCCGATTAACCGGAACAATTAAGCGAACTCCATCGCTTTATTATTTTACCACAATTACAGTACAAGGTGAAAGTCTTGTAATATTTTGAGAAGTTGAACCCCAAACTCTTCCAAATATCTTTGAATGTCCCATAAAACCAATAACAAGAAGGTCGAAGTTACCTTCCTTAGCGTAATTAACTATTGTTTCGACTTCGTGGCCTGCTTGTATCTTCGTATGAAGTTCTACACCTTTTTTCTTTGCTTCTTCAATAGCCTCATCATTAATTTTTTTAAAAAACTCATTTGCCTCTTTTCGAAACTCTTCCACTTCTCCAATTGTTGCAGCATAATGAGGAACCCCCTCTTCTACAGATATACTGTGAAGTTCTGCATTATATTTCTTTGCAAGGTCTATAGCAACATTTAATGCAT
>CAYOJI010000036.1:0-14732 GCA_964404225.1 uncultured Nitrospiraceae bacterium | reverse complement strand
CCTTCCGATCCGTCATTAGCAATTAAGATTTTCTTAAACATTATCAATCCTCCTTTTTAATCTTCGGCTGAAACCATCGCTGTGCTATCATTGTCGGCACTACTGCTGAAAGTATCACAACAGTAACTAAAATAGTATATTGATCTTGATTGATAATTTTATTTGTATATCCGAACAGTGCCGAGATAGTTCCGAATGTAAGGCCTGTTGACATTAAGAGAGTAGTGTACATACTTTCTCTTTTGTCAAACTTAAATACCTTTGTTGAAGGCCATACACCAATAAATTTCGATGCAATCTTAATCAAAAGAAAAATAATTATTATTAGGGCAGTGTTCCATATTGCCGAAAGTTTTATAAGAGAACCTGCTTTTAAAAAATAGAATGGAGTAAGCATTGTAAATGCTATGACACGCATTCTGTGACTGAGGATTTTATTTTCAAGAAAAAATGGTGCCAATATCATGCCGATAAGGTATGCTGGAAGCACTGCCTCGCTCTTAGCCATTAAAGCAAAACCACCGAGACCAAAAAGTAAAAAGAAAATAAATTTAGTCTCGGGTTCGCTTATACGGCTTCCAACCTTACTAAAAAACCAGGGTGTAAGTTTTGGAAGCACTAATAAGGTCAGTCCTGTAATAACTATAAACAATACCATTGACCAATCATAATTTGCAAAGAAAGCACCAAGTGCTAAAACTGTTCCGAGGTCAGTAATAAAACAGGCTGCGAGGATAAGTTTTCCGAGTTCTGTCTGATTGTATCCCGTCTCTATCATAACGGCATAGACAACAGCAACCGATGTAGTCGAAAGTGAAATCCCAGCAATCGCTGACTGGGGAAAAGTCCAGCCTGCTACATAATATGCATAAGCCATTGCTCCTAAAAATGGCATTAAGAAACTCAGAAAGCCGATGCTGATACTTTCCTTAAATTTATTTTTAAGAATTTGCGGCTCGACCTCTGCACCTGCTAAAAATGTAAGAAGTATGCTTCCAAACCCTGCAAGAAAGTTCACCCATTCTGTCCTTTGAAGGGGAAGAAAATTGCCCCCAATTACCCCCACTATTATCTCAAGTAGAGCGATCGATATGGCTATACGAACTGACAAGAGCGTTGCAACAAGCGCAAGCCCTATCCACAAAGCTGCTTGAAACCACTGGTTATCCATTATCTGTTTCTCCTTTATAAGAAAAGGAATAATTAAAAGACCCCTACCGAAACTATATGTTTCGATAGGGGTCATCATTTCCGATCAGTCGGAAAAATTAAAGGCGAACCCCATCGCCTACTGCTAAAAATAATATAGAAGGTTTAAATAACAGTTGTCAATGGAATTTCACGACATGGAAGCATAACCAATTTCGTGATATACAAGTCTGGAGAAATGCCCTTTCGCTTAATAAACAAAATCTCTGACCAATCTAAGGCTTTGTCGCTCGAATTTGCAAACTCGCCCCGAAAGTATTCGGGGCTCAAACAGTGCAAATTCGCCCTTTCAGGGACGCTCCTTTCGCCAAGATTGGTTACCAGAGATTTTGTAAAGTCGCTCAAGGGCAATTCTCCAGCATAGAAAATATTTCATCACGGAAAAAGTTATGCTTCCTCACGACATACAAAATGCTACAACGAGAATATGCTTCATTAAAATAGATTATACTGCTTCACATTTCAGTCAGTATGTAACACCACAGAATAGCTATTGAACAAGACCCATACCTTATCATTCTCTTTGAAATTCATTTTCTGAGCATTCTCTGTGCTTACCACAGAACATAGTTCAGTTCCATCATTAATTTCGACAACAAACTCTGTCGTAATTTTACCTCTGCTAACACGAGTAATAGTTCCAAAAAATCGGTTTTCTGCTGTAGATTGAGGTTCTTTATCACTTCTCTGTAGAGTCACCCACGGCGCTTTTATCTCTGCTATAATTAGTGAACCCGTTTTAAGTCCAAGCTTTTTAAGACTATCATTGGTAATAATCGTAGTAATCTTGTTACCACTTATTGTGACCATCTCGATTTTCGACTGAATGTCACCTTTTTGGATTGATTGGATTTTACCGAAAAAGCTATTTCTGGCACTCGTTTTTCGAGAAGATTCTTTTTCTATGAAATATTTTGCTACTTTTTGAATCTCTTCATCAGAAAAAGCAACATAGGAAGCAGTTAGGTTCAGCGTCGAATGACCCAATATCCTTTGAACGACAGGTAATGGCACATTACTCTGCATTAATTCTACTGCACGGGATTTCCTTATAATTTCTGGAGCACCCATAGAGGGATGAAATCCACAAGCTAATGCTACTTCGTAAAATTTGCGACGAACGTGAGCAGGGTCAACTCGAAACAGATTATTTGAATATTTCCTTAACGAAGGAGCGTTTATGGCTATCTTCAATTCTTCAGAAATTGTTTTTGGTATCTGAACCTTTCTATGTAAGCGATTATTCTTGTGAACTCCCTTTCTTCCTAAAATAACTTCACAGCGGTTGAAATCAACATCTTTGAAAGGATTAAGGTTTAATACCTCATTTAACTTAGCACCCGTATAACGTATCAAAAGGAATATAAACAAGATTCGCTTCCTCGATGCACGAACATAAGCCCTCTTCGAGTCTTCTGCCCACTTACGAAAAACCTGCTCCATTTGGTTTAATTTGACCGTATCAAGATAGTGAGTTTCATTTGGTATTGAAATAATACGTGAATGAGTCGATTTATCAGTTATTGAAGTTCTTCCCATATATTTCCTGTAACGAACCATATAAGTATTTAATTTATTATAACAATAACAACTCAACAATTATTCAGAATACTTATCTCTATTGACAATTTGGACCTATGCGTGATATAGTGACTAACACGAATGTTATATTTTTCGTGTTAATTTTTATTTAATTTCTTTAATAATGGATATTTTAAACATTTTAAATATTTACTTCCCTGTATCAGGTGTAAAAACCTACATTTTCATTCCTCCGCTTGTCGCATTAGTTGTCTCTTTCTTTACATCTATGGGCGGAGTATCTGGGGCATTTTTACTTCTTCCATTCCAGGTAAGCGTTCTTCATTTCACGAGTCCATCTGTAAGTGCTACAAATTTTGTATATAACATTGTCGCAATCCCAAGCGGCGTATATCGGTATATCAAGGAAGGTAGAATGGCTTGGCCTTTAACCAATGTGGTAATTGTTGGAACACTGCCTGGTGTATTTATTGGTTATTACCTCAGGGTATTATATCTGCCAGATCCTAAGGCTTTTAAATTTTTTGTTGGTTGTGTGTTAATGTATATTGGAATTCGGCTCATCTATGAAATCACAGGAAAAGCTTCAGTTGGTAAAGCAAAAATGAAGGCACTCGAAGATAAATTTAAGGAGAGAACAAGGCAGATTAAGGAACAACAACGAAGTAGGATTGCTGCAGGTCTTCCACCAGAAGCAGTGGTAAAAACTATTTCAGTAAGCCTGAAAAAAGTAGAATATGAATTTTGGGGGGAAAGATTTTCATTCACCACTATAGGCATGTTTATTCTCGCCTTTATTGTCGGGATAATCGGTGGCACATATGGAATAGGTGGAGGTGCAATTATTGCACCATTTAGTGTAGCAGTATTTCATCTTCCTGTTTACACCGTCGCAGGTGCTGCATTAATGGGAACTTTTTTAACCTCTATTGCAGGTGTCTTTTTTTATAGTGTAGTACCTTCACCCGTTGGCATGGTTACGGCCCCTGACTGGCTTCTTGGCTTTCTTTTCGGTGTAGGAGGATTCATTGGTATTTATCTTGGTGCAAGGTTTCAAAAATATGTTCCCCAAAGGCTCATTAAATTGATGCTTGGAATTATTATAATATCACTAGCTCTCAGATATATAGTACAATTTTTTGATTAACCCCAACTTCATGGTAAAAGATTATTTAAAAAATTAAAAAGAGGAGGGAATTTTATGCTCGAGATTGATATACCAGGATTTGGTTTTGTAACACTTAAACATCTTGTCTCCGATTTCACTGGCACGCTCTCGGTTGATGGCAGACTTATACCCGGAGTAAAAAAGAACTTACAGAATATAAGTAAATTTCTCCAAATCCACATATTGACTGCAGATACATTCGGAATGGCAGAGCAACAATTGAAAGGGATTAATTGCAATCTTCATATATTGACTGGTTCTAATCACGATGTGCAAAAAGAGCAATATGTTAAAAAACTGGGTGCTAAAGATGTTGTAGCACTTGGTAATGGAAATAATGATAGGAAGATGCTAAAAATAGCAAGGATCGGCATAGCAGTATGCCTTAAAGAGGGATGTTCACGAGATGCTTATGTATCCTCTGACATTATAGTAACATCTGCACTTGATGCACTTGAACTTCTATTGAATACAAAGAGATTGAAGGCAACTCTAAGATATTAATATAAATAGACTATTTATTTCTTTTTCTTTTTATTGACTTTTCCACACCCACATTTCTTGCACATAAAGTTACCTCCTGGTTTTATTACCTATTCTATAGGAATATGTATATATTTTCAATAACATTTAGCCCTTTTTTAAATTATCTTTTTATCTTAGCCCATATTATTCACAAAAATTTTGGCAGATGTAGTATTTGAGGGTTTTAAATTCTTTCGAAGAAAGAATTTTCCTCGGAGGCTCGATTATATCGAGCCGAGAATGAGCGAAAATACTGCATCTGCCAATTACTCATGAATTTATGAATAAAGTGGGTTAGATAATACAACAAAGATAAAAATTGTAATTCCAAATTATTATTAAATAAATTTTTCACAATATCGAAGACGTTCGAGTTAAATATTGTCAAATATCCTACCATCTACCATCTTTAGTATCCTGTGGCAACGTCTCGATAAAGCCTCATTATGTGTAACAATTACAAAGGTAATCTTTTTTTCTTCATTAAGTTTTATAAAAATATCAAATAGTTCTTCCCCTGTTTTTGTGTCGAGATTTCCTGTAGGTTCGTCAGCAAGAACTACACTTGGTTCAAGTATAAGTGCCCTTGCTACAGCAACCCTTTGCTGTTCTCCACCTGAAAGCTCTCCCGGCTTGTGCCTTTTTCTTTCTGATAATCCCATTTCTTTAAGGAGATTTTCTGCCTTTTTCTGTATTTCTTGAACACTTATTCCTGCTACCTTACTTCTGTATATAAGTCCCGGCATCATAACATTTTCGACTGCTGTAAATTCAGGCAGAAGATGATGAAACTGGAAAACAAAACCTATTGTTTTATTTCTAAAAGAAGCAAGAGAATTTTTATCAAAAGAAAAGATATCTGACCCTCGATAAAAAACCCTACCAGACGAAGGCGTATCAAGTGCTCCCAGTATATGTAGGAATGTACTCTTACCTACCCCCGACGCACCTACTATAGCAACTATCTCACCCGAGTTAACCGAGAAATCGATTCCCTTTAGGACTTGGATTTCTCCTGCCTCGGTTTTAAAAGACTTTTTTAGATTGCTTGTCTCTATCAGAATATTCACTAATTTTACTCTTTCTCGATATTCGAACCTCTGAGATTTTTCACCTTTTCTTGTGTTTTCTCTATGCTATTTTTCACCTTTTTGGTAGTTTGCTTTAAACCCTCTGATGTCTTCTTTATCCTGTCTGCCTTTTGACCTATCTCTTCACTCTTTTGTTTAATGACCTCTCCTGCCTTTTCCGACTTCTTTCCAAACCAACGGAAAGGTTCTCCTCCACGCCATAAAGAAATTGCAAAAAAGATAAGTAATGCAATAACCGTAAAAAATATAAGTCTTTTCAATAATTTAAACATTTATGTCATAACCCTCATAATACCAAATTCCAATTGCTTAACCCAAAAAGCATAAAATCATCTATTCATATCTCAATGGTTCCACAGGATTAAGTTTTGCAGCCTGCCACGCAGGATAAATTGTAGCAAGAAAACTTATTATAATTGCAGACAGAGATACAATTACAAAATCGAAGAACTTAGTTTTTACGGGTAAATGGCTCAAATAGTAAACATCTGGGGGCAATTTTATTATCTGATATGTATTAATAATATAACTGAGAAAATAACCCCCTGTAACACCGATTATTGTACCGAAAATACCTATCAATAACCCCTGTAACATAAATATTGACATAATATCTATATCAGTCGCACCCATTGCTTTTAAAATAGCTATTTCTCTTCTTTTCTCTATAACATTCATAATAAGTGTGCTAATAATGTTGAAAGAAGCGACAAGAATAATTAGTATCAAAATAATAAACATTGCAAACTTCTCCAATTTCAAGGCAGAAAAAAGATTTCTGTTCATTTGCATCCAGTCTTTTGCGTATAAAGGGAATTCTAATTTTTTATGTATCCTCTCTCTTACAACATTTGCTTTATAAATGTCATTGAGCCTAATCTCTATACCTGTTACCCCATTTTCAAGTCCAAAAAATTCCTGAGCTGATTTCAGGTCTGTAAGGACTAAATTGGAATCGTATTCAAACATGCCAATTTCAAAAATACCTACTATTCTAAATTGTTTGACTTTTGGTAACATGCCAAGAGGACCGATTTTACCCGTAGGTGATAAAATGTTTACTATATCTCCCTTAAAAGCGCCTATTATTGAAGCAAGCTCTTTCCCAATTATTATGCCTGAGATTTGATCATTGAGTTCAAGATCTTCTATCTTCCCATCTTTCATATAATTAACTATATCTGTAGTCTTAGATTCCATTTCTGGAATTAATCCACGCACAAAAACGCCGTGAGTTCTTTCACCTGAAGATATCATTGCCTGACCTAACACAAAAGGTGCAGATGAAATAATCTCTTCATCACCTTTTAACTCCTCTATCACTTTTTTATACTCAGATATCATTCCTCGATAACTGAGCACAACTAAGTGTGCATTCACACCGAGTATCTTCTTCTGGAGATCTTCATGAAATCCACTCATAACCGATAAAACCACAAGCAAAGCCATTACTCCAACTGTAACACCACCTATTGATATTAGAGTATTAACTGAAATACCCTTGTGTCTTTTTTTGGATTTAAGATATCGGAGCGCTATGAATAATTGATAGGGAAAATTCATCTTCTTTTATTATTCTGGCTTCAATTGTGGGAAAAGTATCACATCTCTTATAGAATGAGAATTTGTCAATAACATAACAAGTCTGTCTATACCTATCCCTTCTCCTGCCGCAGGAGGCATACCATACTCGAGTGCCCTAACAAAATCTTCATCCATATAATGTGCTTCTTCATCTCCTTTCTCTTTTGCCTTCATTTGCTCGAGAAATCTTTGAGACTGTTCTATTGGATCATTTAATTCAGAAAAAGCATTAGCAATCTCCCTTGATGCGATAAAAAGTTCAAACCTCTCGGTGATGTTAGGATCGTTACCTTTTCTCTTAGCAAGCGGTGAAAGTTCAACTGGGTAGTCAATAATAAATGTTGGCTGAATAAGTTCTGGTTCAACTTTTTCTTTGAAGATCTCATCCAATATCTTAGCAAGAGAATTACCCTTTTTTATTTCTATATTATTTGCCCTTGCCCATGAAATCGCTTTCTCTAAATTATTCAAAACATCAAGTGGGACCCCTTTTAGTAGTAAAGCGTCTAACATTTTTATTCTTGGCCAAGGTGGGGTAAAATCTATAATAAAATCACCATAAGGCACCTTTAATGTACCAAGAGTTCTTTCACAAACATATGTAATCAATTCTTCAGTAAAGGACATCAGGAAGTGATAGTCTTTATATGCAATATAAAACTCAAGCATAGTAAATTCAGGATTATGTTTTGTTGATATCCCTTCATTCCTAAAATTTCTATTGAGTTCATATACCCTCTCGAAGCCTCCAACAAGTAATCTCTTTAAATAAAGCTCGGGAGCAATTCTAAGATATAAATCTATACCTAAAGCATTATGATGTGTTTTGAATGGCTTAGCTGCTGCACCACCAGGGATAGGATGCATCATTGGTGTTTCAACTTCAATAAAATTCCTTGATTCAAGGAAGTCTCTTATAGCTTTAATGATCGTGCTTTTTTTAATAAAAGTTTCCTTTACTTCAGGATTAACTATTAAATCCACATACCTTTGTCTGTATCTTGTCTCGATATCCCTAAGACCATGCCATTTTTCTGGCAGTGGCCTTAGAGATTTTGCGAGAAAAACGAAATCGTCAACTTCTACAGTGAGTTCATTCGTTCTCGTTCTAAACAGTTTGCCTTTCAATCCGATTATATCCCCTATATCAAGTTTTTTAAGTAGAGCGAATTTTTCCCCAAGGATATCCTTTTTAAAATATATCTGTATCCTCCCTGTAACGTCTTGTATATGGGCAAAGGCAGCCTTTCCAAAGTCCCTCAATGAGATAATTCTACCCGCAAGTGAACAATATATAGAGTTAGATTCGAGGGATTCCTTATCTAAGGATGCATAATTGTCAAACAATTCTTTAGCATGGTTTTGGGCATCGAATGTACCATTGAAAGGTTCGATTCCTATCTTTCGAAGATCTTCAAGCTTTTTTAGACGCTGTTCTATTAGTTCATTAATCTCTTCCATTAAATCCTCATTTCTTGCTAATAGCCATATCTCTCAGTATTCTTAACTTTGAGGCTTCACCAACTGCTATCAGTGTATCACCTGCTTCTATTTTGCTTCTAAATGTCGGGTTAAACTTCATTTCTCCGCTCTTATGTTTAATAGCTAAAATAATAACACCCAGTTCCCTACCAATACCGCATTCATTCAACGTCATACCCACAATGCTTGACCTATCGCCTACAGGTATCTCTTCGATCTGAAGTTCTATATTACCACTCTTTGTAGCAAATTCTATAAAATCTACAACAGCGGGTTTTAACACAGTATGTGCTATTCTAATACCCCCGATATGATAAGGTGAGACAACTCTGTCAGCACCAGCCCTCAGCAGTTTCTGTTCGGAGCCTTCTTCCCCTGCTCTTGCAACAATAAATAAATCAGGATTTAATCCTCTGGCGCTTAATACGAGGAAAAGATTTTCTGCATCAGTTGGCAAAACCGCTATCAAACATTTAGCCCTCTCTATGCCAGCTTCTTTTAAAATTTCCTCTTTTGTTGCATCACCTCTTAAAATAAGAAAATCATTTGATTCAACCAATGTTTCAGGGTTTTTTTCGATAACTACAAATCTTAATTTTTCGTGATGGAGTTCCTTGACGATTATTTTTCCCATCCTTCCATATCCGCAAATAATGTAATGATTCTTTAATTCCTTTAATCTTTTTTCCAATCTCTTTCTCCCAAATATTTCATTTAATTTGCCCTCTAAAATAATCTGTGCACCTGTACCAAGAGAATATAATACAGTGCCAACTCCTATTATAAGTAAAAGAACAGTAAATATCCGTCCGTTCAGTGAGAGATCGTGTATTTCTTTGTATCCAACTGTTGTCAGGGTTATTATTGTCATGTAAAAAGAATCGATGAAATTCCAACCTTCTATTAAAATATAGCCAATGGTTCCAAATGAAACAGTCAGGAACACAAGCGTGATCGATAATAAAAGCCGCCTTTTGAGCTCCTTCATATATTATTCTAAGTTTATCCTCATCATAAATTGTTTTATAATAAAATCTTAACATAAAAAAATATTATAACAAAAATAATCGGGAGTATGGACATACAGATTACTCTTTGGTTAAAATTAATAAATCTGTAGTTTAAGAAGGATTTTATGAAGATCACAGGGGCACAAATATTAATTGAATGTCTTAAAAGAGAAGGTGTTAAACATATCTTCGGATATCCAGGTGGCGTAGTTTTAAATATATTTGACCTACTTTATGATGATAAGGATATACAATTAATCCTTACAAGACACGAGCAAGGGGCAGTTCATGCAGCGGACGGATATGCAAGATCAACGGGTAAACCCGGTGTTGTTCTTGTAACATCAGGTCCCGGTGCTACAAATACAATAACTGGGATTGCTACTGCATCTATGGACTCTATTCCCCTTGTAGTATTTTCAGGACAAGTACCAACCATGCTCATAGGTAATGATGCCTTTCAAGAGGCTGATATAGTAGGCATTTCGAGACCCTGTACAAAATACAATTATCTCGTAAAGGACGTAAAAGAACTCGCAAAAATTATAAGAGAAGCGTTTTATATTGCTACCTCGGGTCGACCTGGCCCTGTACTTATTGATTTGCCAAAGGATGTAACAGCATCCAAAACTGAATTTATATGGCCAGAGACTGTAAAGATTAGGAGTTATAATCCAACTTACGAGGGGAATAAATGGATGATAATTCAGGCAGCACATCTGATTGCAAAATCTAAAAGGGCAGTTATTATTGCAGGAGGCGGTGTTATACTTTCAAATGGTTCTAAGGAATTAAGGGAACTCGCAGAAATTACAAATATTCCTGTAACAATGACTTTAATGGGACTTGGATCATTCCCGGGAACCCATGAACTCTCACTTGGTATGCCCGGAATGCATGGTACTTATTATGCTAATAAGGCAATCCAGGAGTCTGATCTTCTCATTGCAATTGGTATGCGATTCGATGATAGGGTAACAGGAAAGATAGATGCTTTTGCACCCCACGCAAAAATCATACATATTGATATTGATCCAACTTCTATTAGGAAAAATGTTCGCGTTGATATCCCCATCGTGGGTGATGTCAAAAGAGTATTGACCTCATTAAATAAGGTCATCAAGGAAGATATAAAAGAACAGTGGGACGAAGTTCGCAAGGCATGGTTGAAACAAATAGAACTATGGAAAAAAGAAAGGCCATTAACATATAAATTTGATGAAGAAGTGATAAAACCACAATATGTCGTCGAAAAAATTTATGAGTTAACAAAAGGTGATGCAATTATTACCAGTGAAGTAGGTCAGAATCAGATGTGGACAGCACAATTTTATAAATTTGATAAACCAAGAACTTGGCTTACCTCTGGGGGACTTGGGACTATGGGATACGGTTTTCCTGCTGCAATAGGCGCTCAGATTGCACATCCAGATAAACTTGTTATAGATATAGCAGGAGACGGGAGTATCCAAATGAATATTCAAGAACTCGCAACAGCAGTTATTAATAAGCTTCCTGTAAAAGTTGCCATTTTAAACAATCATTATCTTGGTATGGTAAGACAATGGCAAGAGCTATTTTTCAACGAAAGATACTCTTATAGTCATCTTGAAGTAGTTCCTGATTTTGTAAAGGTAGCAGAAGCTTACGGTGCTGTTGGATTAAGGGCAACTAAACCAAGTGAGGTTGAACCTGTTCTTAGGGAAGGCTTTAAAATAAAGAAAACTGTTTTTATGGACTTTATTGTTGATTGGAAAGAAAAGGTCTTTCCAATGGTTCCAGCAGGTGCACCAATAGACCATATGCTTTTTGGAGAAGAAAAAGAAAAAACCGAGAAGAAACTCAAGGCAGTTAAATAATGAGACACACGATCTCTCTACTTGTTGAAAACAAATTCGGTGTGCTTTCAAGAATTGCCGGACTTTTTAGTGGCAGAGGGTATAATATAGAGAGCCTTTCAGTAGGTGAAACTATAGATCCACAGATATCTATAATGACTATTGTTACAAGTGGAGATGACCAAATTATTGAACAGATAACAAAACAACTTAACAAACTGATAGATGTTATAAAGGTTGTTGATATGACAGAGTTTGACCATGTTGAAAGAGAGATGGTATTAATAAAAGTTGCCCCAAAACAAGAGGATAAAGCAGAGGTATTACGACTTACAGAAATATTCAGAGGCCGAGTTGTAGACTCGAGCAAGACTACTTATACAGTGGAAGTTACAGGTGACGAAAAGAAAATCGAAGCCTTTATTGAGTTATTAAAACCAATTGGCATCAAAGAATTTGTTAGAACTGGTAAGATAGCCATTGCACGAGAAGGGGTTAAAAAAAGCTAAGTTTTATAATTTCATAAACCCTTTCTACAGATAATTCCTTCATGCATTTAACATCATTACATCTTTTTTTAAAACACGGAGCACATGGAAATTCTTCTCTTATTACAGTATGCCCATTTCCATAAGGTCCCGTCCTTATAGGGTCTGTTGGACCGAATAAGGCAAAGACAGGTACACTAAGTGCAGCAGCAATATGCATTGGTCCTGAGTCATTACTCACAACGAATCTCGCATCCCTAATAACCTCTATTAATTCTTTAAGATTAGTTTTGCCTGCAAGAGATATAGCATTCCCGTTTGACAGCTCTACAATTCTTTTTGCTACATTTATATCACTTTTACTACCGATGACAACTGTCTTAATAGGAAGGATAGCCGAAAGTTTTCCAAAGTTATCTGATGGCCATCTTTTTGTCGTCCATCTTGCACCAGGGACGAGTACCGCATAGGAATCTAAGTGACTCAAGCTAATAGAAGATTCTTTTTTGAAGAGTGGTAATGGGAAACGAATATCTGATATATCACATCCTAAAAATTTAGCAATCTCCAAGTATCGGTCCACTGCGTGAAGCTCTTTTCCTGTATCAACTCTGTGTGAATAAAAAAGTCTGCTTCCTTCTCTTGCCTCATTAAAACCAATTTTTATAGGAGACCCTGTAACAAATGTTAATAAACCACTTCTCAAAAGTCCTTGTAAATCAATTACTAAATCAAATCTTTCTTTCTTTAAATCTTTAAACAACCCCTTTAGCTCTCTAATTGTTTTATTTAAACATTTAACCCTCTTCCAATCATCTTTTCTTATAATCCAGAGCTTATGAATCATTGGATGGCCTTCGAGTAAATCTTTGAATGCACTTGCTATAAGCCAATGTATCTCAGCCTGGGGGAAATGCGTATTTATTACATTAAGGAACGGCAAGCTATGAAATATATCTCCGAGAGAGCTTGGTTTAATGATAAGAATCTTTTTAGGAGATTTAGTTAGTTTAAACACGTTTTAAATTTTATCTGCTACTGTCCAAAATAATGAAGTCCACTGCTTCTTTTAAATCCTTTGCAATAGAATCTGCATATATTGATTCTCTTGCTTTACCTGTTTGAACAAGGATACCTTTTGCTCCAACAGACCTTGCAAGAAGCATGTCCGAGTCTTTATCCCCAACAACATAAGAATGTTTAAGATCAATAGCATGTTCATTTTTAGCTTTTAAAATCATTTCTGGCTCAGGTTTTCTGCAAGGACAATGATCATCGGGATGATGAGGACAATAATAAAAATCATCAAAGCTGTATTTATTCTTAAATATTTCATTTATTTCCTTTACGAACTCTTCGTCAACTATTCCCCTTGCAATTCCGGATTGATTTGTAAGACCTACAATTTTAAAGCCCTTTCTTTTCAATATCTTTAGACTTTCTATTTGTGGGAATATCTTTAGTTGTTCATATTTATTAATATATCCTGTATCTTCACATAATGTTCCATCTCTATCAAAAAATACCGCTCTATTTGAAGGCAAGACTTGTTTAATCCCACAATATACATCATCAGAACTCACTTCATACATACATTTCAAATCATTAGTTTTGCAAGTTCTTTCAAAACAGGGACTGCATGTCATATTAGATGAAATTACTAAGTTTCCTGTCCCTTTACCAAGTTTTGGAGGTCCTGTAAGTTCTGGATCTGTAGAACCGAATATTGCTACAAGAGGCGTTCTGACCGCATAAGCAATATGCATAGGTCCTGTGTCGTTTGAAACAAAGACATCACACTCTGAAATCAAAGAAATTAATTCTTTGAGGTGCGTCTTTCCTGATAGATTTATTAAAGGGTAGTCATTGGCAATTGGATATTCGTCACTTGACATTTTTACTAATGACCGATGTCCGTTAATCGCCGAGTTTACTAACCATTGACGCCTGACGAAAAACTCTATTTTTTCTGTAATTTCTATCTCGTTTTTGCTTCCGAAAATCACCGCACTCCCCCCTGTATCTTTTATAAACCAATCTATAACTTCAGCAAATCTTTCTGGCAACCATCTTTTAGCAGAACCGTATGTAGCACTGGGATTAATACCCAAAATAGGCCTTTTCATCTTCTTTAATGTATTCCTTGCTTTTAATCTATCTTCGAGTTTGATATAAAGATATGGATATGAAAATTCTGCCTTTAGCCCCAAATGCCTTAGAAGCCTAAGATAGTAATAAATCTGATGTTCCTTTTCTTTATTTTTTGGGGCAGAAACGGACGTAGTTAATAAAAAACCCCTACCATCTCTGTTATATCCTGCCCTTTCTTTTATTCCTGCGAGAAATGTAATTAGGGCAGCTTCAAAAGCATTCTGAAAAAGAATCGCACTACAAAATCCTTTTTTATTTAGTACCCTTGACAGTTTTACCTTTCCAAAAACGCCATTAAATTCGTCACCGTATATGATCAATTCATCTATGTTCGGATCATTTTCGAAAATAGCAGATACCCAAGGCTTTACAAGAAGAGAAATTTTTGATCCTGGCGTCTCTTTTCTAAGCGCCCTTAAAGCCGGCAAAGTCATTATACTGTCTCCTATCCAATTAACTCCCCTAACAATGAGATTTTTGCAAGATTTGTCGAACATTTAATAGTTTAACCCAAATTGCTCAGACTTCTCAAAACATCATTAAATTGAAATGGCAATTTCTATATCTATTTTTTCATTATCGCTTTGTTCCGTATTTCCTCAAAATAAAATCTCTTTGAAATATAACTAAATCTTTTCATGATT
>CAYOJI010000035.1:12530-18578 GCA_964404225.1 uncultured Nitrospiraceae bacterium | reverse complement strand
CCCTTCGCCAAGATGGGTAACCCCAAAAATTTCACAATGTCCGCTCGAGGGACATCCCCCTAACGTTTTGCTACTTACAACAGATTATCTGATTTGCCCTAATAGTTTTCCTATGGTATTATTTATCGAAAAGGTTCCATAGGAGACATCTTGGTAGGCGAGATACTCAAAAAAAAGCGTGAAGATTTGGGGATAGAACTCAGGGAAATAGCCAATACCCTGAAGATTAGATATGATTATCTAAAGGCAATAGAAGACGAAGACTTTAAACTATTTCCTGCGAAGGTCTATCTTAAAGGATATATTCTTGAATACGCAAAATTTCTTAATATTGAAGCAAAGATTATTTTGGAAGCTTATGAAAAAGACCAGCCTAAGCAGGAAAAACTTAAGCGTGACGAAATCGGGTCTCTTCATGATAAAAAAACGAATATCAAAAAATTAATAATCCCTTCTGGATTAGCAATATTATTGATTTCTTTAGTCATTATATTCTTAGCTCCAAATAAACAAAATGTAGATAATACTGAAAAGAACATTACTAAAAATAATATACAGATTTCGCAACCCGATCTTGTTCCTTCTTTAAATAATGGTAAGATGAAAAACTATACAAATGAGGCCCAAAGGTCTAAAGAATCTTCACAACATATTTTAGAAATTATCGCTATTGATACGACATGGATTTTGGCAAATATTGATGAAACAGATTCAAAAGAAGTTCTAATGAGGCCTGGTGAATCTGTAAAATGGTATGCGAAAAATTCTTTTTCTTTAAAGATAGGAAATGCAGGAGGAGTAAGATTAATACTTAATGGAAAAGAGATTGAAAAATTAGGTGAAACTGGACAGGTTATATCTATAAATATACCTGATGAAAATAAAAACATATAAGAAATGAGTCTGGATGATCAAGAGTTTATTGAAAAAGTAGAGGCGCTCTATAAAAAACTTGCTTACTCCGATTTCTATAGTATTTTAGGTGTTGAGAAATGGGCTACATTGAGCGAGATTAAAAAAGCTTATTATAGCGCTGTAAAAGAATTCCATCCTGACAAACATCTCTCTTTGCCTTCAGATACATTAAAAAACAAATTGAATGCAATCTTCTCTTATTTAACTGCTGCGTATAAAACCCTCTCAGATTCACAAAAAAGGATTCAATATGATAATAACTTATCTAATAAACATTTTAATAAAGTAGAAAGGGATAAAAGAGAATTAGCGAAAATTAAATTTAAAGAGGGGTTAGAAGAGTTTAAAAGGGGATTAAACCTCGAAGCAAAGAAGTTGTTTGAACAGGCAATCTATTTAGATAATTCTGTAGGAGAGTATTTCTATTATATGGGTCTTGCTCTAAAGCTTGAAAAAAGATGGCATGAAGCAGGAAAATTTTTAAACCTTGCAATTAAACTTGATCCTTTGAATCCTGACTATTTAGCTGAACTCGGTAATATTTTTATTCAGCTTGGATTTAAATTAAGAGCCAAGAAAACTTTTGAAAAGGTAATAAAGCTTGATCCTTTTAATGGGACAGCGATTAAAGGATTAAAAAACGTAAAAAAATTTGTTTAAAATTTAATAGATAATCTTAATGATCAAAAATACTTTCAGCATATTAAATGGTATTGGGAAAAGCTCGAAAAAAAACTATGGGAAAGAGGAATAATTTCTTGGGATGACCTTATTAACTCTTCGGATCTAAAATTTATAATAAAGAAGATACAGTAAATCTATTTAACCTTGCTGAGATTATATAGTATCGATTAAGGTGGCAGACGGGCATTGATGAATATTTGCAATTTAAAAATAATTAATAAAGGTCTTACTGACAAAATCACAAAGGCATATGATCTTAAGAAAAAATTTGGTGATTCATTGTTACAGAATAAAGATTTTAGAGATTTACTGATTAAACTTGATGAGAAAATAGAGAATACACGTAAAAAAATGATTGAAATAGGAGTAGTTAAAGAATGTGCTGATTGTGCTGTTAACGGTGAAGGAACCTGTTGTAGCGAGAGAACAGCTTATAAGTGTGATTCTATTATTCTTCTTATAAATCTATTATTAGGAATAACATTTCCTTCTTGCGTAGAAAATCCCCATTTGTGCTTTTTTCTAACAAAACATGGATGTTTGTTACGAGCGAGACCCGTTATATGTGTTAACTATATATGTAACAGACTTCGTAATAATATTCCCCATAAGCAACTTGTACATCTTCAGAATATCGCTGGTGAAGAAATTACTGTACTTTTTATGATCGAAGAATTTATTAAGAAAAAAATTCAAGCTTCCCTTTAACCTACTTTATCTGCACAAAATTTATGAAATAATACAAGCCATTACTGTCCAAAATATTTTTAAAAATAGATATGGCTCAATTTCATAAGCAAAATAAACTACCTTTTTCTATGTTAATAACTTTATCTGACTATAATGTCTATTCATAATTCATTAACTGAGGCTTCCGCTTCGACTCCAGCCTCATCGAGGTTACCCGTGATTTTGCTTCTGAAATCGAGCCATATCTCTTACTTTATGAAAGTTTGAAATATTTATTTTGGACAGATATGAATACAAGCTAATGGTATAAAATAAAACCCCTTGGGTAATACCTGTATTATTCGGATATTACTTATTTCTCCTTTTTATGTGTTGCTCTCATAGTTTGAGCAAGCTCTTTGATTTCCCCGAGGTCTTTTATCATCATTTCCCATCCATACCAGTATGCATAATCAGGATTTACATGGAAAAACGCCTGATATGTCCTCATTCGATGTTTCATATACATTTGAAGCAAAACTTGGTCTATATAAGATAGACTTTTGGTATCTCCGCCTCCAGTATGCATGAAGTACAAGAAGTCAGGATAGGCAAATGAATAATTCTCTGGTTTTTTTATAATCCCATCTTTATACAAGTCCGCTACAATCTGAATAGCTTCTGCCAATAAACGATCAGCCTTTTTCATTATCGAGTCACCCATCTCAAGCTGTTCTCTCGCATATTGCGAAGAATGACACTGACTGCATCTGTTTAACATTTTCTCTCTCTCATTCCTCCATGCCTCTTCTGTCAATCTTACCATATCAACTGATTTTACAGCCTCAAGGCGTGGGGTCGGTTCACCTGTCTCTGGATTTAAAACACCAAGTGCTTTAAGGATTGTTATTCTGTCCGCCTTCCATTGTGGATCTTCGGGAAGAGGTAATCTAACACCTAAAAAGCCCCATGCTGTCCTGTTCTCATGGGTGCCATCGGGTAAATGGCAATATTGACAAGTGGGTGCATTAGCCTCCGCAGGTAGGTTCCCCGACTGTTTTGCAAACCATCTGCTACCGTGTTTTGCACTACTCCACATCTCCCACTGGGGATGGTCATATCCCATATGACATTGTTGACAGGCTCTTGGGTCAAGCGCTTCTTTCTTAGAAAAACTATGTCGTGTATGGCATTCATCACAGGAGTTATTTTGATAACGATAACCTTTGGAATATTGTTCTCTTTTCTGTTCTTCTGTCTTAATGCCCATATTGTGGCAGCCTCCACACCCTCTTCCTCCTTCAATAAGTTCATCTGGTTCCACATGTGTTACTGGAAGAGCATTCATAGACACCCACCCAAAATTATGCTTACCCCTTGAAAATTCTTTGAATTGCTTTTCATGACACTGAGCGCATAAATGTTCATCAGGTAATTGTGCAAGTTTTGAATTTTGCGGTCCAGTATGTTTTGTTCCATGACATGTAGAACACATGATACCATTTTTGCTATGTTCACTGGTCTTCCAATCAGCCACAAGACCTGGAGTTACAGATTGATGACATATAATACATGATTCAGTACTTGCAAAGGAGGCATTTGTCATAGAAAGGAAGCAATATAAAAATGAAAGAATCAAGAAAAATAATATTTTTTTCATCACGACTCCCCCTTTCAATTTAAAAATTAATATACGACCTTAATTTTATACAAAGAGCATATTGAATTAAGAAATATTTTACCCTAAAAATGGAAATTTATCTTTTTCAATTTTTATTATTAGAGGATTTCCCCATTATAAGCTTGAGTATGTGTTCACCTTGATCATCCTTTTTTATAAAACTCCATCCATTGGACAGACGAATAGTCTTCTTTTCTTCCTCAGATGGAAGACTTAAAATAATATCTTTAAGTATTTCATATCTTGACCCTCTCTGTTTTTTCTCAGAACTTGATTGAGTTGAATTTTTAAGATAAGTATATGCCTTTGAATAAATCTCGTCTTTAATATATTCTCTCAATAAACTAAACTCTTTTATTTTAGATAATTCCTTAACCTTCTCCATAAATTCTGAATATTTTTCAGCTATATTTTCTGGCGTGCTTAATTGATTTAGATTTAAAGCGACTAACGACCATAAACTGTAAAAATTATTAAATCCAGATGCGTATTTTGTAACAGCATTATTGTGATCTTCCATTTTTAAAATATAATTTTTTATAAGCTCCAAACTTTTTTTAAATTCAAATTCGTCAAAGTTAGCTAATGTTTCAGCTGGTGAATCATATTCTGCATAAATCTCATCCATTAAATCCTGATCATAACCAAAAATCTGATTTTTCAAAAGAACAACCAAAAGCTCTGATATACACTGAACATCCTTCATTCTTTTCATCTTTGCTTTGGTAATCACGCCAATATGTTCCCACAATGGATCCTCAGCTTCTTTTTCTGCCATAGTAATAAACCAACCGTCATATTTAGCATGTCTTAACTCTTGACGTTCGAGTTTTCGAGAATTCCTATTTAGTCGATCAAATATTTCATTAATAACAAATTTATTCTTGGTATCAATAAATTCCACAGTAAAAGCATAATCTAAAAAGCGTTCTTTCAATTCAGGTATATTTTCTATAAACTCCCATCTTTTACCGGCTAATCTATAATCTTCATAATTGTTATCAATAGCAATCTGATTTTCAAAAAAAAGGATAAGGGTTTCAAGACGCTGTTTTCCATCTACTACACGATATATCATCTTGCCTGACACATTTTCTATCTCTTTATGAAGAAATACAGTAGGACAAGGATAATTTCTGAAAACTGTATCAAGAAAAAATTTTCTATCTTTTAAGGTCCATACACTTCTTCTTTGATATGGCGGGCTTAAATCCAATTGTTCATTAAGATAAAGATTTATAAACCAGCTAATATTTCGCTTCATGAACAAAGTGGGTTAATTAAAATAAATAAATTCCTTCAGTATCTTTTTATCTTGGTCCAACATATCCATAAATTCTATCCCCACCTCATATAGCTTTTTCCCAATTATATTAGGTCTCGAACACCTTACAATTCTTCCTACAAATGATAATATTTTATTTTCTGGTAATATAATATCCATTAGATATCTATCTTCTATCTCATAAACTTCTTCACTTTCTATAAGCATACCACCAAGACTAATATTTTTTACCTTTGAATGATGGTAGGAATATGTTGTATTACTATCTAAAATACCGAGGGGGAATCTCATATTAAGCCTCTGGCCACTCATTTTGTACAAATCCATTTCATCAAATCTTTCATATTCGTTAAAGTAGTCTTTTATGAAATCAGAAATCTCTTTTAATTTCTCACTCGAGGTATTATTAAATTTTAAACCTACAAAATAAACAGGGACGATATTCCCAAGATAGTCTTTATAACTTTCTATAAGTGTAAACCAAATAACTTTTCCCTCCACCACTAAAAATTTATTTTTATTTTTTAATTTCAAGATATAATCTTTATTTATCTTCATCCTTCGGTCTGTTTTTATTAAAGCTCCTCCAACACTTATGTTTATTATCTTCACATCATTTATAAAAAGTGTTTTACTATAAATATTATGTAAATTAATCTCTAATCTGTTAAATCGCCTTTTTTCATTCATACATAAAAAGATAAAATAAATATTAACTACTATATTAATGGTAATAATCTACATACTATTAGAAATTGTGTCAAGGATTTATCTCAAGATAGTAAGCATCCAAAATTTAGGCCTGAGGATAGAA
>CAYOJI010000035.1:0-12520 GCA_964404225.1 uncultured Nitrospiraceae bacterium | reverse complement strand
GGGGGAGATGTCCGTTCAAGGACATCTCCCCAAAACCACAGTAAGCCTAATTTTAGATGCTTTCCTCAAGATATAAGTAGCAAAATGCGGGAGCATAACTAGGTTCAAATTGTTATTTAAAATAATTTGTAAATATTTTATAATATACATCTCTTAAAAATCGAAGTCATTTAAAATTTAAATTGATAAATATGGAAGAGACCCTCAAAAGAATACTAAAAAGATATTTTGAAAACGAAGGAAATATAATCACAATCCTTCAAGACATACAGGAAAGTTTTGGTTATATCCCTGAAGAATCCATAGAATGGTTTTCAAAAAGACTTGATATACCTGCAAGCCGTTTTTTTGGAGTTGCAACCTTTTATTCACAATTCCATTTAAAGCCGAGAGGAAAAAATGTCATAACCGTGTGTTGTGGAACAACATGTCATGTCAAAGGTTCCGAAAAATTGATAAATAGGACTTTGATGGAACTCGATATACCACCAAATGAAGAAACATCAGAGGATCTTAAATTTACAGTAGAAAAGGTCAATTGTATCGGTGCATGTGGTATAGCACCTGTCGTAATGATTAACAAGGAAGTGCATGGGAAAATGACCTTAGATAATATGATGAAAGAGATTAGAAAGCTAAAAGCAAGCGATTTATAAAATGGAAAAAGACATTGTTATAAAGGTGTGTACAGGTACAGGTGGTGTTGCAGCTGGTGGAGAACAAGTGCTTGAAACATTTAAAAATCTAATAAAATCTTCCGGGATTGAGGCCAGTCTTGAAAACAGGTGTTCTGTACATAAAGTTGGCTGCAGGGGGTTTTGTTCGAAAGATGTTTTAGTAGATATTATTATTAATGGCAAAAAAACAACTTATAAATATGTTAAACCAGATATGGTTACAAAAATTTTTCAAGAGCATGTAATTAATGGCTCTCCAGTTGCTGAATGGACAGTTGGAGAGACATACTTCTCATTTCATAACAAACAGACAAAGGTATTACTCTCTCATTGTGGAGAAATAGATCCAGAAGATATAAATTCATACATCTCCGTAGGTGGCTATGAGGCAGCCCGTAAAGCAGTAACCCAAATGACTTCAGCTCAGATAGTCGAAATAATAAAGGATTCAAACCTAAGGGGAAGGGGCGGCGCTGGTTTCCCAACAGGTTTAAAATGGGAGCTCGGACTCAGAATAAAATCTGACATAAAGTATGTTATTTGTAATGGTGCCGAAGGCGATCCCGGGACTTTTATGGACAGGGCTATAATGGAAGGCGATCCGCATTCAGTAATCGAAGGGATGATTATATGTGCTAAGGCAACAGAATCTCATAAAGGCTATATTTATGTAATGGCTGAATATCCACTTGCAGTCAAAAGACTTCAACAAGCAATAGATCAATGTTACGAAAAAGGATTTCTCGGCAAAAATATCTTCGATGCCGATTTTGATTTTGATTTAAAGATATTTCAGGGCGCGGGTGCTTTCGTCTGTGGTGAGGCTACAGCATTAATGCGTTCTATAGAAGGGAAAAGAGGGATGCCAACACCTAAATTATGGCGTTCTGCAGAGAAGGGACTTTGGGAAAAGCCAACGGTTTTAAACAATGTGGAAACATTCGCAAATGTCCCAAAAATTATATTAAATGGTGCAGATTGGTTTAAAAATCTTGGGACGGAAAGAAGCGGTGGAACAAAAGTTTTTTCTTTAACAGGGAAAATTAAAAATGCTGGACTAATAGAAGTACCATTAGGTATTCCGCTTAAGAAAATAATTTATGATATAGGTGGAGGTATCGAAGGTGATAAATCTTTGAAAGCAGTTCAAACAGGAGGACCTTCGGGGGGGTGTATACCTGCTAATTTAATTGATATCGAAGTTGATTATGAATCTCTTGCACAAGTTGGCTCTATGATGGGTTCAGGCGGAATAGTTGTGCTCGATGAAACAAGTTGTATGGTCAATACTGCAAAATTCTTTCTTGAATTTACTCAGGCAGAATCTTGTGGTAAATGTGTTCCTTGCAGGATAGGTACAAAGAGGATGCTCGAGACCTTAGAAAGAATTACTAATGGCGACGGAAAGGAAGGTGATATAGAACTTCTCGAAGAATTAGGTAATCATATAAGAGCGACTTCTCTTTGTGGTCTTGGAATGACCGCCCCAAATCCTGTATTAAGTACTATTAGATATTTTAGGAAAGAGTATGAAGCACATATAAAAGACAAGAAATGTCCTGCATTGGTATGCAGGAATCTTATAACATATTCAATTATAGAAGACAACTGTACAGGTTGTGGAGCATGTAAGAGAGCGTGTCCTGCGGATGCAATCAGGGGCATTAGAAAAAAGCCACATAAGATTGACCCTCAAGTTTGCGTGAAATGTGGGACATGTTTTGATGTTTGTAAATTCAAAGCGATAATGAAAGAATAAATCACAAATCATAAAGGGCGAGAAAAAATGGTAACCCTCGAAATAGACGGCAAAAAAGTTACAGTAAGAAAACTATCCACTATACTTGATGCTGCGCGAAAACTTGATATTCCAATACCTACTTTATGTTATCATCCTGAACTGTCTCCTTATGGAGGCTGTAGACTGTGTTTAGTCGAAGTAAAAGGCATAGCAAAACCTGTTGCATCTTGCACTACCTTTGCAAAAGAAGGAATGATTGTTACTACGACAAGTCCTTATTTAGAAAAATTAAGAAGAACAAATCTTGAATTGATCTTATCAGATCATCCTAATGACTGTATGGTATGCGAAAGAGCGGGTGATTGTAAACTCCAAGAACTTGCCTATTTTTATGGACTCAGAGAAAACAGATTTAAAGGTGAAAGGAGAATTTATACCAAAAGAGATAATAACCCCTTCATAGAACGAGATATGGAAAAATGTATTCTCTGTGGTCAATGCGTAAGAATATGCGATGAAATACAGGGAGTAGGTGCAATTGATTTTGCGTACAGGGGGCTCAATACAAGGATAAGCCCTGCTTTCGAAAGAGATCTTAAATGTGAATTTTGTGGTCAATGTGTAGCGGTATGTCCTACCGGAGCTTTAACTGGGAAGATGTGGTCAAATAAAGGCAGACAAAATTTCAAAGAAGTCGAAACTATTTGTCCTTATTGTGGATGTGGATGTAATATAACCCTTCATGTCAAAAGGAATAAAATAATAAGAGTTTCTTCAAAGGAAGATACTATTAATGAAGGTTGGTTATGTGCAAAAGGCAGGTTTGGTTACGAGTTTGTAAACAGTCCTGAGAGACTTACAAAGCCTCTTATGAGAATAGCTCCAAAAGAAAGTTCAACATTCGACAACCAATTATCACTTCCTACCGTTCTTAGTGAAGATAGAAATTCAGAAGCAATCTCCTCACACCCATCTTATAACTCACTGTTTAAAGAAGTATCATGGGATGAAGCACTGGAATACGTTTCAAAAAGACTTAAAGAGATAAAAGATAAGTATGGACCTGATTCGATAGGAGGACTGGCATCAGCCAGATGTACAAACGAGGAAAATTATCTATTTCAAAAATTTATGAGAGCTGTTATAGGCACAAATAATGTTGATCATTGTGCAAGATACTGACATAGCTCATCGGTTGCTGGGCTAGCAACAGTATTTGGGTCAGGTGCAATGACAAATTCTATTATCGAGATCGAGAATCATGATGTAATTTTTGTTATCGGGTCTAATACGACAGAAACCCATCCTATAATTGGTCTAAAAATGAAAAAAGCAGTTAGGCGTGGCGCTGAACTTATTGTTGCAGACCCAAGAAAAATTGACCTTGTCAGATTTTCCTCTTTGTGGCTTCAACACAAACCCGGTACCGATGTTGCACTTTTAAATTCTATTATGCATGTCATATTAAAAGAAAATCTGATAGATAAAAAATTCATAGAATCACGTACAGAGGGCTTTGAATCATTTAAAGAATCTTTAGTAGAATATACACCAGAAGAGGGAGAGAGGATTACAGGTGTTCCTAAAGAAGATATTATAAGAGCAGCTCTTCTTTATGGTAATGCCATAAGACCTGGTATCTATTACACAATGGGAATTACTCAACATACACACGGAACTGAAAATGTTTACTGCATTGCTAATTTAGCCTTAATGACAGGCAATCTTGGTAGAGAATGCACAGGGGTCAATCCTTTAAGGGGGCAGAACAATGTTCAAGGTGCTACAGATATGGGTTGCGTACCTGATTTTTATCCGGGGTATCAAAAGGTTGACATCCCTGGCATCAAACAAAAATTTGAAAAGGCATGGGGTGTAAAGCTTTCTCCTAATAAAGGTCTTACTGCAACGGAAATGTCAAATGCAGCTTTAAATGGAAAGATTAAGGCTATGTATATTGTTGGTGAAAATCCTGTTTTAAGTGACCCAGATATAAATCATACAATAAAGGCTTTACAAAACTTAGAATTACTTATAGTTCAAGATATATTCCTCACAGAAACCGCGTTACTCGCCGATGTAATATTACCTGCTGCCTGTTTTGCTGAAAAAAATGGTACATTTACAAATACTGAAAGAAGGGTTCAAAGGGTGAGAAGGGCAGTCGAGCCACCCGGTGAAGCAAAAGAAGACTCGTATATAATAATCGAACTTGCTAAAAAACTCGGATATGAGATGAATTATGACAATATTGAAGATGTATTTAACGAGGCTAAAAGATTATGGCCAGCATTAGCAGGTATAAACTACGGTAGGATTTCAAAAAAAGGATTACAATGGCCGTGTCCAACAGCTGATCATCCCGGAACAACTTACCTCTTTAAAGGTGGATTCCCAAGGGGAAAAGCATCATTTACGATCGTTAAATATAGACCTTCTGAAGAATTACCTGATAATGAATATCCCTTCCTACTTACAACAGGAAGAGAGCTTTTTCAGTATCACACTGGTTCTATGACAAGAAAAGTAAAGGCTATTAACAAAGTTTCACCTTCTGCATATATAGAGATTAACCCTGAAGACGCCAATAGTTTAGGTATAAGCGATGGTGAATTCGTAACGGTATCTTCAAGAAGAGGCTCTATTAATATTAAAGTAGCTATTTCAGAAAGGCCTTTGAGGGGAACTGTTTTTATTCCTTTTCATTTCAAGGAGGCAGCAGCAAATATACTTACTAGCAAAAATCTTGATCCTATCTCAAAGATCCCTGAATTAAAGGTCTGTGCTGTCAAAATAGAACTAATTAAACAAAGATAAAAAGGAGGAAGAATGATTAAGAAAGAAATATTAAAACAACAGACATTACTTCAAGACATTGACGATGCAGGACTTGATAAAATCACTAAAATAATTAAACATGTCTCGATCAAAAAGGGAGAACAGCTTTTCAAAGAACAAGATGAAACAAAGGGTCTCTGGCTGATTCTTTCCGGTAAGATTGAGATATCAAGGATAACTGCTGATGGATGGAGGCAAACATTGGTTGTACTACCCCCAGGACATTTCTTTGGGGAACTTTCGATTCTCGAAAACAGAAAACATGTGGCGACAGCTACAGCTCTTGAAGATACAGAACTTTTACTCATTCCAAAAGAAGATTTTGAAAAACTTATGCAAGAAGATTGCGCATTTGCACTAAACATTGTTAAGAAAATTGCAATTGTAATGAGCAAAAATTTAAGAAGAATGAATGATAAATTTCTCAGTGCATTGATAAGCTATTGAGACATAAACTATAGACGTCACTGATCATGTCTGAAACTGGTAATTAGTCAAAGACTGAAATTCTTAACTAACGAGTTTCTTGCAGTGACACATGATGTTGCCTAATACTCTTTATATCAAAAAGGAGGGCTTCTAAAATGTTACTTGATCCTTCAAAACATGCAGATTGGGAAATTGCCGAAGCCGCGGAAAAAAATATGAAAACCTCGCGGCAGCTGGCCGAGGAATTAGGTATTCAGGATGATGAACTCTTTCCTTATGGTCATTTTATTGCAAAGGTAGATTATGCCCGTGTTTTAGAAAGGCTAAAAGATAAGCCAGATGGCAGATTCATAGAAGTAACAGCTATCACTCCTACCCCACTGGGAGAGGGTAAATCTACCACTACACTGGGTCTTTTACAAGGTTTAGGTAAAAGAGGTAAAAAAGTCACTGCTTGTATTCGTCAACCATCTGGCGGACCAACTATGAATATTAAAGGTTCTGCTGCTGGTGGCGGCTTATCGCAATGTATTCCATTGACCGAGTTCTCCCTCGGTCTTACAGGAGATATTAATGCAGTTATGAATGCCCATAACCTTGCTATGGTTGCACTTACTGCGAGATTACAGCACGAATTCAACTATAGCGATGAACAGCTTGCCAAGAGAAATCTTAAACGTCTTAATATAGACCCAAAAAATGTTGAAATGGGATGGGTTATAGATTTCTGTGCACAGGCACTCAGAAATATTATCATTGGGATAGGTGGAAAGATGGATGGGTTCATGATGCCCTCAAAATTTGGCATTGCTGTTTCATCCGAAGTAATGGCTATACTTTCTATCTTCAGTGATCTCGCAGACTTCAGAAAAAGAATAGGAGAAATCGTCGTTGCGTATGACAAACAAGGTAACCCCATAACGACTGAAGACCTTGAAGTAGCAGGTGCAATGACTGCTTGGATGCGAAATGCCTTAAATCCTAACCTCCTTCAGTCCCTCGAGGGTCAACCCTGTTTTGTTCATGCAGGTCCATTCGCTAATATTGCAATAGGGCAGTCTTCGATTGTAGCAGACAAAATGTGTCTAAAATTAGCTGATTATCATATTACAGAATCCGGCTTTGGTGCTGATATTGGATTTGAAAAATTCTGGAATGTTAAATGCCGTTATTCAGGAAATATCCCAAATGTTTCAGTAATCACGGCAACTATAAGGGCTTTAAAGCATCATGGGGTAAATGCAGGTGCTCCTCCTGTAGTTCCTGGCAGACCTATCCCAAAAGAGTATTTTAAAGAAAATCTCGCATGGCTTGAAGATGGTATGGCAAATGTAATACATCATATAAATACTGTTAAAAAAGCAGGTATCAATCCTGTAGTATGCATAAATAAGTTTCATACAGACACAGAAGAAGAAATAAAATTGACGCGGAAGATGTGCGAAGCTGCAGGTGCTCGTGTTGCTGTATCAGAACACTGGCGGTATGGAGGGGAAGGGGCATTGGAGCTTGCTGATGCAGTTCTTGATGCATGTAATGATAAAGTCAATTTTAAGTTCCTTTACGATCTCGACACACCACTTCGTAAAAGGATAGAACTTATTGCTAAAGAGGTTTATGGTGCTGATGGTGTAAGTTATTCAGCAGAGGCAATGGCAAAAGCTGAAAAATTTGAGAAGGATCCGAAATTTAGAGATTATGCCACGATGATGGTAAAAACGCATCTATCCTTATCACACGATCCCACGCTTAAAGGCGTGCCCAAAGGATGGACACTACATATTAGAGATTTTCTTACATATGGTGGTGCAAGATTTATATGTCCTGTAGCAGGAAATATTAGCTTAATGCCGGGCACCAGTTCTGACCCAGCATTTAGGCGTATTGATGTGGATATTAAAACAGGAAGGATTAAGGGATTATTTTAACCTTTACAATAATTCATGAGTAATTGGCAGATGCAGTATTTTCGCCCAAATACTACATCTGCCAGATTTTTATGAATAAAATGGGAAAATCTTTAGGCTGAGAGCTAAAAAGATATGAAAAAAATTGGCTTTATTTATGACGATATTTTCTTAAAGCACGAGACCCCAGCTGGCCATCCTGAATCCCCTGAAAGACTCGTCACCATTGTTGAAATCTTAAAAAAAACAGATACCTGGAATCAACTTATTCATATAAAACCTCGAAAGGCTGATGAAAAAGATATTCTAAGGGTTCATACAAAAGAATATCTTGAAAAGATAAGGACCTTTACAGGTTACTTTGATCCAGATACCTATATCTCAAAAAATTCTTTTGAGGTAGCGCTATTTGCAGCAGGTGCGGTCATTGAAGCTATTGAGAGATGTAAAAAGTCAGAATTAGACAGAGCATTTTGTGCAGTTCGACCGCCGGGACACCATGCTGAAACCAATAGAGCAATGGGATTTTGCATATTTAATAATATTGCAATTGGTGCAAGATTTGCACAAGAGATCGGGTATAAAAAAGTTTTTATAGTCGATTTCGATGTACATCATGGAAATGGGACGCAACATATTTTTGAAAAAGATGACACTGTCTTTTACTTTAGCACACATCAATATCCACATTATCCAGGAACTGGCAAAGATTCAGAAAGAGGGATAGATAAAGGGAAAGGATTTACATATAATATCCCACTCCAATTTGGATCGGGCGACAAAGATTATTATTATGCATACCGTGACATTTTGCCAGGTCTTATCAAAAATTTTCAACCTGATATTGTATTAGTTTCTGCAGGATATGATATTCGTGCTGATGATCCTCTATCAGGGATTAACGTAACAAGTGAAGGAATGCGAAACATAGTGCGAGGTATCCTTTTATGTTCAACCAATTTTTATACACCATCATTACCCTATATATTTGTCCTTGAGGGTGGATATAATTTAAACTCACTCGCTGAATCAGTTTTAATAACACTTAAAGAGATGCTATAAGGTTAACGTTCTATCTACTGTTGCAATTTAAAAAATTAAAAATTATAATTTATTAAAAAAGATTTCTGCTCCTAAAATAAAAAGACCATAAAAATGGTGGCGAGAATTTTATTTTCATTCATTATTCTATTTTTAATGACTGGAAATGCCTTTTCAGAAGAAAAGAAAACCGAGGTCATGGTAATTTCAATCAATAGTGTAATCAATCCAGTTACAGCAGAATTTATTAAGAAAAGTATTGAACTTGCAAATAAAAAAAATAAAGAGGCATTAATTATAGAACTTGACACTCCTGGGGGGCTCGATACCTCTATGAGAACAATAGTTAAAGATATTATAGGCAGTGGTGTCCCAATCATTGTATATGTATCACCCAGCGGAAGTAGAGCAGCCTCAGCAGGGGTGTTCATCACATTAGCAGCTCATATTGCAGCAATGGCACCCGGAACTAACATCGGAGCAGCTCATCCTGTAGGCATCGGAGAGAAAATGGATAAAACAATGCTCGAAAAGGCTACTAACGATGCAGCTGCTTATATAAAATCTATTGCCGAAAAAAGAGGAAGAAATATCAAATGGGCAGAAGATGCTGTAAGAAAAAGTATCTCTGCTACGGAAAAAGAAGCCCTGCAAAACAATGTAATAGATCTTGTTGCTGAAGATATAAATTCACTTCTTGAAAAAATTAACGGGAAAACTGTTCAGACTACATGGGGAGAAAGGGTTCTTAATACAAAAAATGCTGTTGTGGTTAGAGAAGAGATGGGTCTAAGGCATAAGATATTAAATTTGATTTCTGATCCAAACATAGCTTACATCCTTATGTTGCTGGGATTTTATGGCCTCTTTTTCGAGCTTACTAATCCCGGTGCTTTATTTCCTGGTATAATAGGCGGCATATGCCTAATACTTGCCTTTTACGCATTTCAAACACTTCCTGTAAATTACGCTGGCTTATTATTAATAATACTTGCTATCATTCTTTTCATACTCGAGGTAAAGATAGTATCGCATGGGGTACTTACAATAGGCGGGATAATTTCTATGATTATAGGCTCATTAATGTTATTCGAATCACCAGCACCTTTTATGAAGCTCTCTCTTTCGATAATCCTTCCTGCGGTGATTATAACCGCCCTATTCTTTACTTTAACATTGGGGCTTGCCTTCAAGGCATATAAGAGGAAACCTGTTACAGGATACGAAGGTCTCATTGGAGAAACAGGAACTGCTGTGACAGATATAACAAAAGAAGGAGGTATGGTTGCATTACACGGTGAACGCTGGACAGCATTCTCTGATGAACCAATTTTAAAAGGAGAAAAGATAGTTGTGGAGTCCGTATCAGGTTTGAAGGTAAAGGTAAAAAAATCAAGTTAATCGGGTTTCTTGGGTTTATTGAGTTTTTTAGATTTCTTAACTCAATTAATACCAGAAACTCAAGGCAAACATTTAAAAAGGAGGGTGAACATGCCTTTTTTAGCACCATCTTTTGTAAGCTTCCTTTTAATACTATTTCTAATACTGTATTTTCTATCCAGTGCTATAAAGATTTTGAAAGAGTATGAGCGTGGAGTTGTATTCAGGCTTGGTAGGGTAATCCCTGTCAAAGGTCCGGGTCTTGTAATAATTTGGCCAATAATTGATAAACTTGTGCGTGTAAGCCTTCGTATCGTGACAATGGATGTCCCGGCACAGGATATTATCACCAAAGACAATATTACAGTAAAGGTAAACGCAGTTGTATATTTCAGGGTGATGGATCCAATAAAGGCAGTAACAGAGGTGGAAGACTTTTACTTTGCAACATCGCAGATTGCACAAACAACACTTAGAAGCATACTCGGACAAAGTCAACTTGATGATTTACTCATAAACAGGGAACAGGTAAATGCTGAACTGCAGAAGGTAATAGATTTTCAAACAGAACCTTGGGGAATAAAGGTAACTGCAGTGGAAGTAAAAAATGTAGACTTGCCTGAAGAAATGACCCGTGCTATAGCAAAACAAGCAGAAGCAGAGCGCGAAAGAAGGGCAAAGGTTATACACGCTGAAGGAGAATTTCAGGCAGCAGAAAAACTAACAGAGGCTGCGAACATTATTGCCTCTGCACCATCTGCCCTTCAGTTGAGGTTTTTACAGACATTAACTGAGATTGCAACTGAAAAAAATTCTACTATAATATTTCCTGTACCTATTGATTTAATAAAGCCATTTTTTGAAACAATAACTAAAAAGGAAAAAGCTTAATAAAAATAGCAATGTCAAAAATTCTAAGCATTTTTGATTGAAAACTTTTGCTAATAAAAATCAAGAGGGGGGAGGATAATTATGTAAATTCAAAACTAATTCGTTAAAGATAAAAAATATTAGGGGTGGCTTTTTGAGGGAGGTATAAGTTATGGAAAATATTTTAAAAAATAAAGAATCCAGAAAATACGAAAGAAGACCTTTTTCTAAAGTTATTAATTATTCCATTAGTGCACTCGATTCCAAAGAAAGAAGGCTTCTTAATTTGAAAGGAAATATTTTTGACATCAGTGAGAAGGGAATAGGTATTTACACTGACTATCCCTTAAAACCAGGACATTTAATCTGGTTCGATGAAGAGATAGAGGAAAAAGCCGGATTTGTTAAATGGTGTACACAACTTGAAAATGGTTATAAAGCAGGAGTTGAGTTAGACGGCACTCAAGTAAAACGTCTTGAACAGGCAATAGAAGTATTTAATCAAAGACTCTTAGAGATAGAAAAAAGATGTAATAATCCTGACGAAGACCCTGAAGAGATTCTTAAATCAATAAATATGGCTATTGATGAGGTATTGATTGAATGTGAAGAATTCGAAATATCAACGGAAGATAAAGAATTAATTAGGGATGCTCGCATCCGATTCAGGGAAAAAACCAACCCGATTCTATCTAAAAGTTATTGTATAAACCGTGCTCGCACATGGCCTCAGGGCCATCAGGGCGATTATAAAGCGCTCGAGATTGCATATAAAAATACACCTTTATCAGAAGGCATTGGATATTATTTAGATTTATATTTGTTAAATCGAGACCTTGGTCATGCTGTAAGAAATAGGATAAAAAAACTTGAAGATATATTAAGAAATGAACTCAGAAAAAGATCTAACCCTTCTGTTCTTAACATAGCCTGTGGCTCTTGTCGTGAAGTTTTTGCTTTAGCTCGAGAAATAGAGGAATCAGGCGCTAAATTTACCTGTATCGATTTAGATAACGATGCACTTTCCTTTGCTGCAAACCGTCTGTCATATACTAATATTTCACCTCTTATATCGAATCAAGTTATACTTCGCAAATATAATGCATTAAGAATGTTCGATGATGAATTGAACATGAACGAATTCGGGAAACAGGATATTATTTATAGCGTAGGATTCTTTGATTATTTACAATCTGACTTTCTCACGAATCTTCTAAATGCCCTTTATAAACTTCTAAACCCTGGAGGAGTATTAATAACTTCTTTCAAAGATGCCAGAAGATACAGGCATCAGGACTATCATTGGATTGTCGACTGGGATGGATTTTTACAAAGAACTGAAGAAGACTTCTGGAAGATCTTTAATGATGCTGGTATCCCTACTCATTCAATAACCGAAACTCGTGAAGATTCAGGGATAATTGTATTCTATATAATAACAAAATAAGATTGAGCTTCCTTTCAACAGATGAATGTATCAAGGCAAACTTGAGTAGGTCAGGCAAGAGCCTTGACCTGCTCCTTTGAAAAGAGTGGAAGTAGCAAATCTTTAGGGGATACTGAAAAGCCAAATTACTGGGGTATGTCCCTTTCGCTCCCTGAGTGAAATTTTTGACCCATTCTAATGTCTCGGTTCG
>CAYOJI010000034.1:0-18639 GCA_964404225.1 uncultured Nitrospiraceae bacterium | reverse complement strand
AAAAATTTCACAATGTCCGCTCAAGGGACATACCCCCTAACGTTTTGCTACTTACCCCGATTGGTGGCTCCTCGCATAACGAATAAGGAGATTGTTATTGCGAGTGGAGCGTGACAGTCTCACCTTTCCTTCAGAACCCTTTCAAAAAAATCCTCCAGAGCATTTATGCATTCCATATCATAAAAAATCTTGTATTTATTCTCCGCGATTTTATTTGAAATGGTTTTTCTGTATTCATTGTCGATCCCGATATGAACAGCTAAATCTATATATTCCTCAAGCGTTGAAGCAATGCATTCTTGTATTCCTATTTTTTTTAAGATAGCATAACTATCCCGACACCTCATCAGATTTCCCGGAAAGGTAACAATCGGTAGATTAAAATTAATTGCCTCAATCGCTGAATTACAGCCTGACCAACCAATAGGGTCAAGAAATACATCAGATATTTGGTATAGTGAACTAAACCTCATCTTGTCAAGAAAAGGCAGGAAGATTAAATACTCATATGCATTTAGATTAAATCTATCGAATGCCTTGTATAGTCGCCAGCGAAACTGGTCTGTTATGTAATTACTCTTTGGATGTGAAGAAAATAAAAAGCGGCAGTTGTCAACCCCCTTTGCTATAAGAGGGAAGATGTCGTCGTACTGTGGTAAGAATTTATAAAGAGATTGACAGCAATGATAAAGCACAGAATCACGGGGTAGATTGAAACTTTCTCGATTAAGAGTTGTTATATGTGTATTCATGGGAGTTATATAAGCTGAAAGATTCGGTAGGCGAATTAATTTTTCAGTGTAATGACTGTCAGCATCAGGAGGTTCCATTAGTTCACTGCTAAGGAAATAATCAATCGTTGGTAAACCTGTTGTCGTAGGATGTCCCCATGAGACACACTGCACAGGAGCAAGCCTTAATGAAGCAAGTTTCAATGATAATGGATCCATGCCAATTTCAGGGTAGATTAGAATATGTAATTTATCATTGCGTATTATCTTACATAATTTTTCAAATGAGTAAATATCTTTTACAAACTTTTTGCAACAATTTTTTGCAAATTTAGTCTCTTCATCAATCTTGTTCCAGGTATAATAACCATAAATCTCGAATCGTTCTTTGTTTAATCTCTCTATCCATCCCTTAATCGGTATATTCCAGACAGAATGATTATAGAAATGACCTGAAACAAATCCTATACGAATGCGCCCATTCGATTTAATCTCAGGCATAACAGGTCGCCCAGTAAACATGGGATACTTTAAGGACATGATACTGCAAACTAACTCGCCATAAAGTCGCTGAAGTTCAACATCATTCAGTCCTTGATAAGCTAAATAAAAAGGTTGAATTGTGCCTATAGCCATTGAAGCTTCTTCTATTTCAAAGAGTCTTTTTATCGTTACGGTATCTCTTAAGTCGAGTAATTCTTTTTGATAATTTTCTCGAGACGAATATATACTTGATTCATCCTGATGGATAATAGGGATTTGAGCAATACAGTGTGCAAATCTTGCCATAAATGAATAAGGTCTTAGTTTGATCACTTCATCTAATGTAGAAATTGCCTCTTTTTGTTTACCTTGCTCCATATAAGCAGTGCCTAAATTGTAAAGGATTTCAGGTGAATCAGGTTTATCTCTTAAAGCTTTTTTATAGTATTCAATCGCCTCTTCGATTTTCCCACTTTCCTGGAGGGCTATTGCAAGATTAAAGAGTATTTCTGCATAATCTGGATTAAGCTGGATTGCCTTTTTGTAACATTCTATGGCTTTTTCAAGTTGACCTTTTAGTTTCAATACGATCCCAAGATTATTATAAGCTTCGATATGATTTGGATTAATCCTTAAAGCCTCTTTTAGACATTTGATTGCCTTTTCGAGTTGCATCTTTTCTTTATAAATGATGCTGAGATTTACATAAGCATCAGCCATTTCGGGATTTAACTTTAATGCATTTTGATAGGAGGATATTGCCTTATTAAAGAGTTTTTTGCCCTGATATACAAGACCAAGATTGTAATATACATGAGCATCAGGATGTGATATAATCGCCTTGTTTATGTATTCTATTGCTTTATCATGATTGCCATATTGAAAATACAAGACACCGAGATAATGAAGGGCATAGAAATTATTAGGGTCGATATCTAATATCTTTTGGTAGAGATTTTCTGCTTCAATAAGATTGCCTGTTTGATGGTACTGGATTGCCTTTTGTAAAGCGTCAGAAGTTTCCATTTAATTGTCTATTAATTTCCTTAATTCCTCTTCAACCTTATCAATCACAGACTTCCAATCACCAATTGACGGCTGGCGAAAGAGTCTCATTGTTGGATACCATGGACTATCTTCCCTTCCGAGCATCCAACGCCAGTCAGGGACAAATGGAAGAAGTGTCCATACAGGTTTACCTAATGCCCCTGCAAGATGAGCTACAGCTGTATCTACTGATATAACCAAGTCAAGATTTTCGATAAAACCTGCAGTATCTGCAAAATCATTAAATTCTTCCGTGTAATCTAAGATATTTAAGCCTTCAGGATAAATTGAAATTTGATAAGATGCCTCTCCTTTTTGCAAACTATAAAAGTTTATATCCGAAATTTTTAATAATTGTGAGAATGTTTCGAATGTGCATGATCTGTTATAGTCTTTTCTTAATTCAGGACTACCAGCCCAAGTAAGACCTACATTTAATTTGGAATTATTAAGGATTTTACCTCGCCATCTTTTTGACAATTCTGTGTCAACCTTAATATAAGGTATTTGAGTTGGTATATTCTCAACCGTAGTGTTAAATATAAGCGGTAGACTCAAAAGAGGGCAATGGAAATCAAATTCTGGTAGCGGAGATCCCTTTAGAAAGATATCATGCACGCCTTCAATGTTTCGTAATAATACTATCAATTCTTTTTCGCATTCAATAATAACTTTCGCACCACGTTTTGCGATTAGAGGAATATAGCGGATAAATTGAATGGTATCACCGAAGCCCTGTTCTGTATAAATTAAGATGGTTTTGCCATTAATATCTGAGCCATCCCATTGGGGTTTATCAAATGTTCGCTTTACTGCAAGATCACCTAATTTCCACCTCCATTCATATCTCTGCCATCCTTCTTTAAAATTACCAAATAGTAGATTTAGTAGCGCAATGTTCCAATGTGCCTCTGCATATTCCTGATCAATTGAGATCGTTTTTTTATAGTAATCCATAGCATCATTATATTGTCCTTTTGCTAAATAGACATTTCCAAGATTGTAATAAGCCATCGCATAATCTGGTTTGATTCGCAAGGCATTTTTAAAAGCCTCCGATGCCTCATCGTATAAGCCTTGTTCTTTAAAGGCAATCCCGAGGTTAAGATGCGCCTTTGGATTTTCAGGATTAAGGTCAATGGCTTTTTGATAAGGTGCTACTGCCTTATCATGTTGCCCTAATTGCTGATATGCTACACCGAGATTGAAATGAGCATCGATAAAGTTCGGGTTTACTGCTATTGCCTTTTGATAGCATTGGATTGCTTCATCAAAAATCCCTTTTTCTTGTAAAAAACTTCCAAGTATGTAATAGGATTCTGCACTTGGACCAACGTTAATGATGTCTAACAATTCTATTTCGAAAATAAGGTCTTTACCAGCTAATGGATGATTAGCATCCAAGGTTATTTCAGTTTCTGTAACATTAGTTACTTTAATAATATCTTCGTCACCATCCTTTCGCTTTATCTGAATCTGAAGACCAATTTCTGGTTTTAAATCTTTTGGAAATTCCTCGCGCTTTATTACCTTTACTAATTCTCTTTTATGTTCCCCAAATGCTTCTTTGGATGGGACCTTCGAAATCTTTTTCTCGCCTACATTCATGCCAATGATTAATCTTTCGAAGAAGGGGAGAAAATTATTTTCGCCTACTTTTAATATGATTGGTTCTTTGCCAACGGAACTATCGTGGATAGTTCCGTCTTCGAATTTGCATGTAAAGTGAATTTTTACTGTATCTCCAAATTTTACCGGTGCTATACTTACCTCCTTAAAATAAAAAGCTCTTCTGTCATATCATCATTCCTCTAAATCAAATATAAGGTCTCTAATCTCTTCTATCGCATCCTGTATTTGAACAGTATAATCAAATAAATTTGGTGAATCTTCATCATCTTCTTCGGCTTTTGTAGGTGAGTTCAATAAGGCAATTGCTGAGTCTGAATACTTTTTAATATCTTCGAAATATTTGATGATCTCGGCTATCTTACTACTTTTTTCTCCCATCTTTTCCTCCTACTTATCAATAATTGCGAGGGCTTTTGCCCCAAGCAATCTCATAATCTAACTAATTTTTTATCCTTTATTTTTCAACCTTTCGAAAAATTTAAAGACATCTTGATCTATTTGCTTACGTGAAGCAGGTGGTCTATGTTTTTCTGTCTGTTGCGGTTGCGAAGGAGTTTCTGAAGTTGACAATTGTGCCTTTTCATCTGAGGGTTTTGATGCTTGTGCTTTTTCAGTAGCGGGTATTAACCCTCTCTTTTTTCTGATTGGGTCGGTCAAGTTTAAGACAATTTTTTCTTCGCCCCTGACCATTACAACCTTATCTGTATAAATTTCTTTAAGTGTAAAACCACTTAAAGTGTCACCTTGCCTGAGGGGAATTTGCCTTTTCCCTCTGCCAGGTGAACTATAAGGCTCTTTTAAATCTTCAAGGTAGGCTAAATTTAGGGTTTCTGATACCAGTGTCCCGTATAATACGAACTCAGGCTTTGGTAAGGGTTTCTCTTCTTTTTTTTCTATAGGAATCTTTCTCTCTGGATGAAAAAGATTTTCATCCCCTATGATCGAAAAATCTGAAAGAGATGGGAAATTTATTGTATTTGGTGAATTTAATGATATCTGTTTTATATCAGTTGAGTTTTTTTCTGCTAAAAGATTTGGATTTATGTTCACCATAAATATGGGAGAAATTATGTATTTTGATGAAATAAAAATCAAGATTAACAATATTATGTTTAAAGGACTTAAGTTGCTCAGTAGATATCTTAGATTGAATTTCTTGGATTTCATATCTTGCATAAGTCCTTTATTGCCACCATTTTTAATATTATTTATGATAAATTATAATTTGTCCAGAAGAATAAAATTATGTTTGATAAACTTGATCTCAACGCTATTTATTCTGACTATAAATCTCGTGAATCTTCTGATAACCATAATCTCATCATATGTTCAATGTTTACACCTACAAATGAGAATTATTTCCATTTGGCTGATCGTCTAATTAAATCGTGTGAAAATTTTTCATTACCATTTGCAGTTTATAAAGTACCTAATGTTCATAAATCTATAAATATTAATGGAACAGATTATCCACTTTATACAAAAGCAAATTTTATATTGTTTAATATGGAAAGATTTCGGGATAAAAATATCCTTTATGTTGATATCGATATGATTTTTATGGATTATCCACAAATGATCATAGAAATAGATAATTCAAATATTGATTTCGCTATATATAACTGGCTTAATGATGTTCACAACGAGGCATATATGCCAATCGTCCAGAATATTGGTGGAAAGACGGCTTTTTCAGAGTTTTATATGTATTCTCATAGCATTGATTACTACAGTAATGAACAATTGATATGCAGTGGAGGAGTGCAATATTACAAAAATAATCCCGGTGCTAAGAAGTTATTAAAAACATGGCAGAAGGTTATAGAGGAGAATTTAGGAGTTGCAGATGATGAGTGCCTTGATTACGCATTTAACAATTTAGGTTATGAAGATATAGAAATAAGCTTTAAATGGTTAGATAAGTCATACTTGCGATTACCGTGGTGGCCCCACGTAAAGCCAGTTATACTACACCCGACTATACCACTTGCTGGAGGACAACGAGCAAGTTTTCCTCATGATAGTAAAAGAAAAAGATTTTATCCCGAGAGATGTGAGAGGAGAACTATCCCATATTATTTCCCAATAGATTATATAATTGACACAAAGAGGCGATTATTGCTTAAGATAGAAAATTCGAGAGTCGTGGATATAAGGAAAATTCAACAGGATTTCTGGATCTATGAGGAATATTTAAAATTATGATAGAACAGGTTATTGAAAAATACAATTCGGGAGAATTTAAAGAAGCAGAAGAGATTTGCAAGGAAATAATAAACACTCAACCACAAAATATCGAAGCCCTTCATTTTCTTGGTTTAATAAATTTCCAAAATAAAAACTATAATGAAGCAATAGAATATATTGAAAGGGCTTTGAAGATTAACCCTTATTTTGCAGATGCATATAACAATCTTGGTATCATTTATTACAATCTCGGAAAATTTGATAGGGCATTTGAGCATTATCAAAAAGCAGTAGAATTAAACCCACAAAATGCAGATGTATACAATAACATAGGCGTTATTTTACAGAGCATAAGTCAATTTGATGAATCAATTTCGTATTTTCAGAAGACACTTCAATTAAATCCAAATCATGCCCGGGCATATAACAATCTTGGAAATTCTTTTAGGGAATTAGGAGATTTCGAAAAAGCACTTGAGTGTTTTGATTATGCAATTAAGATCAAGCCACATTATATTCTCGCCCATTATAACAAAGGAAATGCCCTGAACTATCTTGGAAGAACAGATGAAGCCATTGTCGCTTATGAAGATGCCTTAAAAATAGACCCAAATTTTTTTATAGTAAGATGGGCAAAATGCTTCTCTCAATTACCTTTTATATATCCTGATGAGGCAAGTATTTATATTCATCGTAAAAGATACCAAGATGAACTTATAAAACTCCGAGATTCAATTTCACTCGAAACCCTTCATGAAATAGACACTGCTTCAGAGGCTGTTGGGAGTCATCAACCATTTCTCCTTGCATGTCAGGGCTTAAACGACAGAGATTTGCAAAAGCTTTATGGTGAACTCGTGTGTAAGATTATGTGGAAGAAATATCCACAATTTGCCGAACGGCCTATGCCCCCTCCACAACTTATTGGTGAGCCATTGCGAATTGGAATAGTATCAGCATATTTTTATTACCATTCTGTTTGGAAGATACCTTTAAAGGGATGGATAGAAAATATAAACAAAGAGCGGTTCAGTCTATATGGCTATCACACAGGAAGAATAAAGGATGATGCTACCGAGATTGCAAGGAAAAACTGTAAAAAATTCGTCGAAGATGTTTATTCTTTTGAAGAGTTATGTCAAATCATTCGTAGTGATAATTTGCATGTATTAATATATCCGGAAATCGGAATGGATCCAATGACCTTGAGGCTTGCTTCATTAAGGCTTGCACCCATACAGTGCGCATCTTTAGGACATCCTGATACCACTGGTCTTCCAACGATAGATTACTATTTAAGTAGTGAATTGATGGAGCCATTAGATGGAGAAGAACATTACACGGAGAAATTAATTCGATTGCCCAATTTAGGATTTTTTTATACACCTATGGACATAATCTCTGAAAATGTAAATCGAGAAATGTTTGGGCTAAACTTGAACTCGATTATCTACCTTTGTAGTCATGCCTTATTTACATATTTGCCTCAATATGATGATATTTTCCCTCGGATTGCAAAAGAGGTGCATAACTCTCAATTTGTATTTATTTCACATTTTGAAATAAAGAATTTTGTCACAGAACAATTTATCATGCGACTTAAAAAAGCATTTAGTTCATTCAAAATGAACTACGAAAAGTATGTTGTTTTTCTTCCACATCTCACCCCTGATAAATATCGGTTGCTTAACTACGTATCTGATATCTTTTTGGATACTATAGGCTGGTCTGCTAATAATTCAACTTTTGAAGCTATTAGCTGTAATCTTCCTGTAGTAACGTTACCTGGCAAATTTATGCGTCAACGTCATTCAGCAGGTATTCTCAAAATGATGGGGTTAACAGAGACCATCGCGAGTTCACTTGATGAGTATGTAGAGATTGCAGTGCGTTTGGGAAGGGATGTTGAATGGCGAAAACAGATTTCTAAAAAGATAGAGGTAAACAAACATAGGTTATATAATGACAAAAAGTGTATAGAAGCCCTTGAGGATTTTTTAGAGAATGCAGTAAAAAGGCTGGGATAAATTAAAGTGGATATCAATAAAGAAATAAAGCAGGCTTTTTTATATTACAAATTAGGAGAATTAAAAAAATCTGAAGAAATATGTAAAAAAATATTAAAGTATCAGCCCAAAAATATTCAAATCATGCATTTCTTGGGAATAATATCCTACCAACTTCAAGAATATGATTCTGCTATTTATTATTTTAAAAGTGTGTTACGAATAAATCCTGACAATTACGAGGCATTTTATAATCTTGGGCGTGCTTTTCAAAAAAGAGGACAAATCGAGGAATCAATCAATTGTTATCAAAAAGTAATAGAAATTAAAAAAGACTTTATCGATGCCCATCTAAATTTAGGAAATTTATTAAAAGACAAGGGCTTATATAATGAGGCTATAAAATCTTATAAAAATGTGATAGAAATTAATCCGAATCTTTCAGGTGCTTATTATAACCTTGGCTCTTTATTTCAAGAGATAGACCTAATAGATGAAGCTATATCCGAATATCGAAGGGCTATTGACTTAAACCCTGACTATGCCGAAGCATATCACGATTTAGGGTATGCGCTTATGACCAAAGGAGAGCTTGAAGAAGCAATAAAGTGTTATCGAAAAGCCATTCAATTGAATCCAGAATTGTATGATGCACATAATAATTTGGGACGAACTTTTCAAGAACAGGGAAGAATTGACGAGGCAATATCTTCTTATCGAAGGGCTATTCGTATAAATCCTGATTTTGCAGAGGCACACTGTAATCTTGCGATGGCACTTTTGCTTATTGGTAATTTTACAGGGGGATGGCAAGAGTACGAATGGCGTCGGAAATTAAGACACCATAGTCGTTATGAATTTTCTAAACCTCTATGGAAAAATTCTGAAATTAAAGATAAAACAATTTTTCTATATGCTGAACAGGGGTTTGGAGATACAATTCAATTCTTACGATATGTATCAATGGTTGCAGATAGAGGAGCAAAGATTATAATAGAATGTCAGAAAGAATTAAAATCATTAGTCGGACGAATTAAAGGTATAGATTATGTAATAACGCAAGAAGATCCGTTGCCTGCATTCGATTTTTATTGTCCTCTTTTGAGTCTACCACTAATATTTGAAACAACCCTTGAAAATATTCCTTCAAAAGTCCCTTATATCTTCATAGAGGAAAATATTTTAGAAAAATGGAAAGAAAGAATCGATAAGGATAATTCTAAATTTAAGATAGGATTGGTATGGTCAGGTAATCCAAAATATAAAAAAGATATGAAGCGTTCTTTTGATCTAAATATTTTATTGCCTTTACTAAGAATTAAAGGCGTTACTTATTACAGTTTGCAGAAAGGAGAAGCTGTAAAGCAGATAAAAGATTTACCAAATGGGATAAAGCTCATAGACTATACAAGTGAAATAGGAGACTTTAGTGATACCTCAGCAATTATAGAAAATCTTGATTTAGTGATTTCAGTTGATACAGCAGTTGCTCATCTTGCAGGTGCATTGGGTAAGCCTGTGTGGACATTACTTCCCTTTGCACCTGATTGGCGTTGGATGTTGAATCGAGAAGATAGTCCATGGTATCCAACGATGAGGCTCTTTCGCCAGCCATCAATTGGTGATTGGGAATCTGTGATTAATAGGGTTAAAGAGGAGTTAAGGAAATTAATGGGTTAAAGCGAGGTGACATGGTCACCGAAGCAATTTACTTTATTTCTTTCCTGAAAGCATTTGGGAGTGGAACTATATAAATAATGGATAGAAAAACTTTCTTATGAGAATGACTGGTTTTTTATTATCGAAAGAATTCTCGAATATGGCGATATTGAGAATTTTATTTGGATGAAAAAGGTTTTTAAAAAAGAGTTAATAGAATTTACAAATTGCAAACCTGAACCATGTGAGATTACCACAAACATTTGTAGTTCTTGCAAAGGCGAAGCAATCTTAATTAATAAAAAATTTCATATGACCAATTTTTTTGCTTAAAAAAATCAGAAGCCCCTTCAGCCGTTCCATCATAAGAATAGTCTTTATCGCCAATGAGCACACTTAGTCCCTTTAGTTCTTTTGTTTCTGGGTAATAATGTTGAAATTCGAAATTGTCATCAAGATATGCTACAACAGCCTCCAAATGATTAGAATCTAATAAAAAAGGTAAAAACCCAAAAGGTAAATACATTGCGGGTACTTTTTCGGCTATCACTAAAGCCTTTACTTGAATTAATTTTGAAGGCGAGGAATACGAGATTATAGATACAGGATTAACTGGTCCAACATATTCTTTATTCATACTAAAATAAAATCTTTCGACCTCTTTTATTATATTCTTAAGTTTCTGAATTTGTTCAGGCATATTTATTGACACAATGTTCCTCCTTTGGTTTTATTTCTTAATTTTCTTTTGTTATTAGTCTTTGGCATTGCTCAAGCAAAATTGAAAAACGTTCATCCTGTGTTCCTGTTTCCAATGCGGCCTCTATTATCGAAAGGGCGTAATTTAAATTTCCTGTTTTAATCAAAAACTCAGCAAATTCGTAAAGATAATTATCGAAATTCATCCTTTTCTTCCTCAATAAAGAAAGGTACTTTTTCCCATCATCTTTTTTATTTGTGCAACAGTAGACCATTGAAAGCATTAACATAATCATTGGAAATTCTGGATATTTTGATATAGTCTCTTCAAGGAGTGGGATGCAACCTTCTGCTTTACCAATGCAGAGTGAACAGGCTGCATAAAGTGGTATCATTTCTCTTCGTTCATCAGGATCCTTTTCAAGCTTTAGTGCTTGATCGAGTGAATCCAATGCTTCTTGAAATTTAGCCATGTGATAGTAACTATTAGCAAGGCCGAAAAATGCCTTTGGGAAGTCTGGTTTCACCTCTGTCAATTTTTTCCAATACTTGAGGGCTTCGTCAAACCTTTCAAGTTCAGAAGCTTGCACTGCTAATTCATAAAGGGCGATAAAGTCTTTCTCGCCTCTTTGTGAGAGTTTTAATTTGCCCAATATGTAGTAATCTTCACCTTTTGTAATGATCTTATCTCTATCTAATTTCCCATAGTGATGAACAGGGATATCAATGATAATATTTCTGATGCCTACCTTCTGCATTGCCATTTCTACAAATTCATGAACAGGAAATTCAAAACGAATATGTGGATGGTTAGGAAATATGCGAACCTTATCACTCGGAAACCAACCTGAACCAGCCTCCTGTTTTATGTAACTTCCGTCATTTGCTCTCCAACCAATGGTAGATACAGGCACTACATAATTTCTTGTAGTAATGGTAAATCCTGATGCTTTGTAAGCAGGTAGTGAGAGTAATTCCTTTAAGACATCTTGATCAAACGGAGCTATAACCTCATCCGCATCAAGAATGAGTATCCATTCACCAGATGCTTTAGATAATGAATAATTTCTTGCTTCTGAAAAGTCACCTGTCCATGCAAAATCATATACCTTTGCACCAAATGCCTTGGCTATATCTTTTGTTCTATCGGTAGAGCCTGTGTCAACCACTATCATTTCATCAACGAGCGGCTTAATATTATGTAAACATCTTCCTATATTTTTTTCTTCATTTTTGACAATCATGCATAAAGATATTGTTGCTCTTGCTGTGTCATTGCGAGCACCCGAAGGGAGCGTCGTAATCTCTTTCGGTCCTATCTTATCCCTTATCCCGAGGGCGATAGAAAGAGTGTCTTTTTCTATCCCAAATGCTACCATAGCATCTTCAAAGACGTCCATCGCTTCTCCATATTTTTCTTGTTGTAAAAGTAGATCCACAAGCACATATTTTAATCTTCTATCGTGTGGATAGAGGTCTACCGCCTCTTTAAATATCTTTTCGGCTCTTTCTTGTTGTGAAAGCGAAACAGCAACAGCATGATAATTAATTACCACATTTTCAACCGTAGGTGATAAGATAAAACCTCGCTCAAATAGATTGAGGGCTTCTTCCTTATAGTCTTTTTTCCACTTAATTGCACCTAAATTTGCATAAGCTTCTCCATAGCCTTTATCAAGTTCGATAGCTTTAATAAAATATCTTTCTGCTTCGTCAAATAATCCCCTGTTATAAGATATAAGGCCTTTAAGGTTCCAAGCCTTAGCAGATTTATTGTTCAAGGAGATTGCTTCATTTGCATACTTTTCGGCTTTATCAAGAAGGTGAATACCATCTTTACATAGACCTGCAAACACGAACCATCTAACATCTTTTTTAAGATTTTCTGGCATTTTTTCGAGGATATCGAATGCCTCAATGTATTTTCCGTTTTCGACCATATAAGAAACAAGGGCAAAATGGAGTTTGTCATCATCAGGAGAATATTTTAATCCTTCGAGAATGGCTTGGATGGCGTTATTCTTTTGTCCTTGTTGTGAGAGTTCATCAGCATAGCGTAATGAATTCAAAGTAATAAGTTTTTTCCTTGTTTCTTCATCGACATCGCTTGCGCTCCATTTATCGATAAAATGTTTTCTATCAGTAAAAAGGGTTTTATTATGAGCGATAGTATATTCTCTAAACTTTACAAGATCTTGTTTATCCAGAGAGTCTATCTTATGGACAAAAACATCTCCTGCTATTAAAGACCTGTAGTTATTTAATGATGCCCTCAAGCAATAATCATCAAGTGCATATTCAGGTGTTTGGAACTGTTCATCAAATATTCCAACCTTTTCTATTAATGAATGCTTAATTAGAATACATTCCCCACTTAGTTTCTTTTGCTCTATCCAACGATATCTGTTTTTCTGTCTGAAAGATGATGCGAATTCATCAAGTCCTATGCTTTCTAAATCATCGCGAGTTATCTCTTTTTTTGTCGTCGCTGAGCTCGAAGAATTTGCTATTTTAATCCCTTGAGATCCTTCTACATTTGTCATCATCGGTCCAACAAGCCCTATATCAGAAGAGCTATTCGCACATTCAATCAAACCTGTAAGCCAACCTTCGGTGACAATAACATCATCTTTAATTAAGACGATATAGTCACCTGAGGATTCTTTTAATCCCTTGTTAACTGCTTTAGCATAATTTAATGTGGCACAGTAAGATTGGATTGTTGACTCTCCCGTTGCAATGACATCTTTTTTGCTACTCACGTGAGTCTTTTCTTTTTGAACAGAACTCACAATAAACTCATGCGGCTCAAAAGTATTCCTCTTGATGTTTTCTATGTATTTATTTAAATTGTCTGACCTATCTGAAGCGAGTAATACAATAGACACCTTAGATTTATTTTCATTAAGTTTTTTGATCATATTGCTTGTAGAGAGAAGGATGTTGGCCCTTCCATTTATACCCATATCAATTGCTGACTCAAGAAGAGATATTGCGAAATCTATTTGTCTAAACGACAACAGAGTCCGCGCAACATAAGTGATAAAATGTGCATAGTTGAATTTCAAAATTGTCAATTTTTCGATGATTGTTTCTGCTCTTATTTTGTTACCAGAACCGAGATATGCTATTAAAAGAAGTGCAAGGGCTTTTAAGTGTTCTGGTTTTTCCTTTAGAAATTTTTCAAGACGATTGATTGCTAATATTGGCTTTTCCAAATAAATTTCACATAAAGCAGCCTGTATCATAGCATCTTTTTGAACAGGATCAATCTCTATGGCTTTTTCGTAAGATAAAAGGGCATCTTCAAACCTATGAAGATTGAAATAGTTATTGCCTTGACTAAAATAAGCCCTCCCGAAATTAGGATTTAGCTCGATTGCCTTTTGTAAGTATTCTAATGCTTCTTCAAATTTTCCAAGATTCGATGCGTGAACAGCAAGCTCATGGAATGCTGTATAGTCAGTAGATTTATCGTCGAGAACCTTCTTTTTAGCCATTTCATAATATATTTGCGATTTTCTATTTTCTTTTTCTCGATCAAGTGTCCCATAATGATGGATTGGAATATTTGTGCTTTCTATTTTTACACCTATTTTTACAAGAGAAGGTTCTATTCTTTCATGAATAGGATAGTCAAACTTAATGCCAGGTTTATTTGGGAATAATCTAACCTTTTCCCCAGGAAACCATCCTGTTCCTGCTTCTTCTGAGTAATTTCCATCATTTGGTGTCCAGTCAATATTATTCAGTTCCATTATATAGTTGCGAGTTATAAAGGAGTAGGCAACTGATTTATCTAAAGATTCACGAATAAGATTCTTTATTTTTTCGTGGTCAGAAGGTGATATAACTTCATCAGCATCAAGTATAAATATCCAATCCCCAGCGGCTTTAGATAAAGAGAAATTTCGAGCATCAGAGAAATTGTTATTCCATTTAAAATCAAAGACCTTGGCACCGAATTCATTTGCAATATCTTTTGTTCTATCAGTAGAACCTGTATCTACAACAATAATCTCATCGACAAGACCTTTAACGCTCGAGAGGCAATGCCCAATATTTTCCTCTTCATTTTTAACGATCATGCATAAAGATATAGTTTGTTGGATTTGAGATTTCAGGGTCTGTTCCGAGCGGAGCGGGAGACCTTCAACTTCCTCCACTATGATATCTTTTCCTTTATCCCTTAGCTTACCCATCTTTTTCCGACATTCATCGAAAAGGGTATAGGTTTCGGGAGTAATAAGGTTGCCTTCTGTCATGGCTTCAAGGAGTTTATTTGCATAAATTAATTGATTAGCTTTAATTAAAGTTGAAGCAAAACTTACAAAAAATCTTGAAGCATCGAAATTGGTTTCATTCAACTTCTTGGCATATGCAAATCCTTCTTTTTTTCTGTCTGAACAGAAATAAGCGGCTGAAAGAAGACCGAGCGCAGTTGGATACGAAGGCTCTATTTCTATTAATTTTTCAAGAATGGGAATAACTGCCTCGCAATTTCCCACACAAAATTCAAATTTTGACAGTAATGTCATTATATCTCGTGAATCGGGCTCAATAGCGAATGCGGTTTTCATAGCAGAAACAGCATTTTCATACATGCCGAGTTCAAAATATGTAATTCCAAGACCAATATATGCCTTCGTATAATCAGGGTTAAGCTGTACCAATTGTTTCCAATATTTTAAGGCTTCTTCATGTTTACCAAGTTCTGAGGTTTGAACAGCAATTTCAAAAAGTGCTGATAAATCCTGCTCTTTTTTATTATCCAATTTTGTCTTGCCCATCTCATAGTAAGCAATATTTTTTGAAATCTGTTTCTCAGTGAAAAGTTTTCCATAGTGATGCACAGGTATGTCGCACTTTTCTATTTTTATTCCCAGTCGCATTAAAGAATACTCAACTAATTCATGCACTGGATTCTCAAAGCGTATACGGCTATCATTTGGGAAAAGCCTGACCTTCTTACTCGGAACCCAACCTGTGCCAGCTTCTTCTTCGAGATATTGTCCATCATTTGCAGTCCATTCTAAACTAACGTTGTGCTTGTAATTCCTTGTAATAAAGGAATAGGCAATCGCAGGTTTTTCACCTCCTTTTTTTATCAATTCCGTAATTCTATCATGGTCCTTCGGTGATATAACCTCATCCGCATCAAGAATGAGTATCCAATCACCTGATGCCTTAGATAAAGAGAAATTTCGGGCATCAGAGAAATTGTTATTCCATTTAAAATCAAAGACCTTGGCACCGAATATCTTTGCGATATCCTTTGTTCTATCAGTAGAACCGGTATCAGCAACAATTATTTCATCAACAAGAGAGCCTACTTTACTTAGACAATTTACAAGGTTGCTCTCTTCATTTTTAACAATCATGCATAAGGATATAGTTTGTTGGGTTTTTTGAGTTAGCTGGGTTTTCCGAGTTTTTTTATTTGTTTTTTTCTTAGTCTTTAAGCTACCCTCTACCTTTTTTACCTTAGCCTGTTCTCTCTTGATCTCTTTTGGTCCTATATTTTCCCTTACTTCCAAAGCAAACGAGAGTGTTTCATTATCAACACCACAATTGCGCAATGTATCTTGAAGGACATTCATTGCTTCATGCCTTTTCTTCTGTTTCAAAAAGACATCAGCAAGTGCGAATCTTAATTTTTTATTTGAGGGATAAACATCTACTGCTTCCTCTATTATCTTTTCTGCTTGTTCAAATTTTTTTAAAAAGCCTATGGTATCTACATATTTATCAATAGTTTCATTATGCATTGGATTTAAAATAAATGCCTTTTCATAAAGCGTTAGTGCCTCTTCTCTTTTACCTTTTTCCCATTTTAATCGGCCAAGATTTAAGTAAGGTTCGTTGTAGCCTTTATCAGCATCTATAGCCTGATAAAAAAATTTTTCGGCTTCGCTGAAATTTTCTTTTTTTAATGCTATTAACCCTTTTAGATTAAGTGCCTTCGAGGATTTTTTATTTAACTCAAGTGCATCATCTGCAAATTTTTCAGCATCCTCTAATTGATTCATAAGAGCCTTACAATGTCCGATAAAAGCAAGTCTATCGGCATTATCCTTTAGTGATTCAGGCATATTTTCGAGGATATTAATTGCTTCATTTAATCTATTCTGCTCGATTAGAAGTTCAGCGAGTGTAAAATAAAATTTATTGTTTTCGGGAGGGGGTTCCTTCATAGGGAAAAGTATTTGTATAGCGTCAGCATATTTACCTTTTTGTTTCAGTTCATTTGAGGCTGAAATTGAACTTAAGATCATCATTTTTTTACCAAGTGGGCTTGCGGGAGGGAGATTATTCCACTTATCAAAAAAGAGCTTAGATATTTTAGGAAGTGAAGGGCTTATTTTCCCACTCTTGCCTGCTAAGGTCCTATCAAGTCTTGAATAAACAAAGATATCTCCTGCGATAATATTTCTGTATCCTTCAGTTGCTGCTCTTAAGCAATAATCATTATCAGCGAAATCAGGAATTTCAAGCCTTTCGTCCATAAAGCCGATTTTCTTTGGTAAATCTCTCTTGAATAGCATGCAGAAGCCGTTGAGGTTTACTGTCTCGATCCTGCGGTGACGATTTCTTTCCCTAAAGGCTTTAGCGAATTTATTGATTTCATCAATAATCCTGTCATCGCTATCCGATCTCCAATCTCCGATCTCAAATTTGTGAACGCCTTGCGGACCATCCACATTTACTGTCATCGGAGCAACAATTCCAATATCATCTGCACTATTCAGATGCTCTAACATGCCTGACAACCATCCTTCGGTTACCACAACATCATCACTGAGAATAACTACATATTCACCCTTTGCCTCAGCAATGCCTTTATTGATTGCTTGAGGGTAGGGTAGGGGATTTTTATCTTCTATCAGAGTAAATTTATGTTTTTCTCTTAAATCTCTAAGACTCTCAGAGTCCATAACTGACCCAACCTGAACAATAATAACCTCATGCGGTTCAGAGGTGCGATATTTGATGCTCTGAAGACATTTGCTAAGATGATCTGTTTGATCGAAAATCAAAACTATAATAGAGCTTAATCCTTTTTTTAGTTGGAATGGGCTGCCAATTTTCTCTTCGTTTAAGGAGATGATTTTCTTTTCCCCTAAGTTATCTGAAGTAAATGTTTGTAAAAGGTCTTTTTCAAAAGGAGTTGTTTTTATAGACGATTCAGCTAAAATTCTCCTTTTCAAGTTGATCAGGATTGTTTTTATCCGTTCATATGGTCTATAGTCGCCTATCCTTTTTGACAGTTCGTCTACTTTTTGCAAACCATGTTCGATATCATCTAATGAAGAGAGATATTTTGAAACATATTTCTGTTGAATTCGCATATCCTCTTGAATTCTTGTTTTGTGGTCTCTATGTTCTGCACTCTGTGGTGAATAGAAGTATAATCCAAGAAATTCGGGAATATGTAACATTTCTGTTCTGTCAGCGATTCGAAGCCAAAATTCCCAATCACCTGAAGAGGTAAAAGATTCATCGAAATATCCATATATGTTATGAAGGGATTTGCGCCACATTGGTTGTGGTCCTATAAAACAGCCAAGTGTTAGAAATTCTCTACAGTAATCAAGCCATCGATATGCGCCTACAGGAGTGTGATTTTCAAATGTTTCGTTTTCTGTAGAAGTTATAATTACATCTGCATATACAAGACCAATATTAGGATTCTGGTCAAGTATGTTTGCCATAATTTCCAATGCATCTTTTCGGTGTCTGTCATCTGTATTTGCATTGGTTATATATTCCGCGAGCAATTTTAATGCCTCTATTCCATGCAGCGTATATTGTTTCACGTTCTTCCGTCCGAATATATTTTATATTCTTATATTTCCTTTGAAATTCCTCTACGATTTCTCTTTCGTTCTCTTCAGACCCGCTATCCACAACTATTATTTCAAGTTGTCCCTTTTTATAAATAGTTTGATTAATAAGATCCTCAAGGCACCCTCTGATAAATCTTTCAGAATTGTATGTAGAAACAATAGCTGATACCTTTATCTCATCATCTTTTCCTAAGGCCATTTCTTTGCTAATAGGAGACAACTTAGCTTCAACATTTTCTAATGCATTTTTAATATTTTCATCTTCTGGATGTTTTTTAAGGTAAGATTCGTAAAGATTTTTTGCGGATTCAATTTGATCTAAAGAAGTTAGTACCTCTCCACATTTTA
>CAYOJI010000033.1:0-19342 GCA_964404225.1 uncultured Nitrospiraceae bacterium | reverse complement strand
AAAAATTTCACAATGTCCGCTCAAGAGACATACCCCCTAACGTTTTGCTACTTACCTAAATTCCTGAGGATTTAATTTTTCATTTAATATTTTAGTATCATATATTCGATCGGTAGAATTAAGAATAAAAATTTAAATAAAGACAAAGGAGATGTATCATTTGAGCCTCAGACAACATGCTTATATGTGTTATGATATTGACAGGAGTAAACCTTAAATGGATTTCTTAAGACAAATAAGATGGCAGGACATAGTTGATATCGTCCTAATTTCAATAATACTTTACCGTCTCCTTCTTATGATAAAGGGTACAAAAGCTGCCCAAATGCTTATTGGCTTAGGTGTTTTACTATTGGCTTCTATATTTTCAAGACATTTTGAATTTTATGCTTTAGATTGGGTTATTCAAAGCTTCTGGACACATATAGTTATCGCGCTGATTGTCCTTTTTCAACCTGAGATAAGGAGGGCGCTTGCACAAATGGGCGAGACAACGCCTTTTCTCCCTTCACTTACGACTGCAGAAGAGCTTAAATCACTTGAAGAGATTGTAAGAGCGACTGTCGCCCTTTCGAATAGGAGAATAGGCGCACTTATAGCCATAGAAAGGGAGACAAGTCTTAAAGATTTCATAGAGATCGGTACTCCTCTGGATGCTAAAATCTCTAAAGAAATTCTGATAAGTATATTTCATCCAACCTCTCCGATTCATGATGGTGCTGTGGTTATAAAAGGAAACAGGATTATTGCTGCTGGATGTTTTTTACCTATAACAACAAGCCCGGAAATCAGTAAAGCACTGGGTACAAGACACAGGGCTGGAGTTGGCTTATCTGAGGAAACAGATGCGGTGGTAATTATCGTATCAGAAGAAACAGGTTCAATATCAATGGCCATTAATGGCAAACTCGAGACCCATATTGACATGGGCTCATTACGAGACACTCTTACAGAATTATTTACAACAAAGACAAAGAGAAAGAAATGAAAGAACTATTACTTGAAAATTTAAGTCTTAAAATAGTTGCTTTTTTATTATCTATCGTAATTTGGATTTTTGTAACATCAAGGGGGCAGTCTGAAATATCTATAGATGCACCGGTAGAATTCAAAAATATCCCTTCTGGTTTCGAGATTGTTAATCATAGTATTAAAAAAGTTACTCTGAACATCAAGGGACATGAAAGACTCATAAACAACCTAAAACCAACAGACATAAAAGTATATATCGACCTGAGTAAATCAAAAAAGGGTAAAAATATTCTTTATATTACAAGGGACAATATAAGAACCCCAGGTGGTATGAGGGTATCGAGCATTAATCCTTCAAGTGTTGAGGTTGTGATGGAGGAAACGAAAAGAAAAACCGTTAAAGTTATTCCTGTCATAACTGGTGAAATCCTGAGAGGTTTTTATGTAAAATCTATAAATGTTTCACCAGATACTATAGAAATTGAGGGAAGAAAAACAGAAATAAATAAAATACGTTATGTAAAAACAGAGCCGCTTGATATAACAGGCATAAATGAAACCTTAACTCAGACTTTAAAAATAGACTTTGCCGGAAAGAATATAAGAGCAAATGTTACTGATGTTAAGGTTAAAGTGGAAATAGATGAGAGGAAAAAATGAAACTTTTTGGAACCGATGGAATAAGGTCTGCAGTGAATGAACATCCCATGACCCCTGAAACAGTTTTAAAAATTGGAATGGCAGCTGGGTATCTGCTCAGGGAAAAAGGCGGTAGAAATATGATTTTGATTGGAAAGGATACAAGACTATCGGGATATATGATAGAAAGTGCGCTTACTTCGGGCATCTGTTCCATGGGGATGAATGTTACACTGGTTGGTCCTATGCCAACGCCGGGTATTGCATTTCTTACCAGGACTTTAAGGTTAGATGCTGGTATAGTAATATCTGCTTCGCATAATCCCTTTATGGATAATGGCATTAAGTTTTTTTCTTCAAAAGGATTTAAACTTCCTGACGAACTCGAGAAAAAAATCGAGATGCTTGTAAAAGATGAAAGACTCTCTGAATTTAGAGCTAAAGGTTCAGAAATAGGTAAGGCATACCGCTTGGATGATGCAACAGGAAGATACATCGAATATATAAAATCTACACTTCCCAAAGGAATAACATTCGAAGGCATGAAGATAGTAGTTGACTGTGCAAATGGTGCAGCTTACAAAATAACTCCCTGGCTATTACGTGAGCTTGGTGCTGAAGTAATAGCTATTAATGACAGGCCAGATGGCTTAAATATCAATGCTAATTGTGGTTCTTTATATATTAAAGAGTTACAAAAATTTGTTAAGCTTCATAAGGCTGATGTTGGCATCGCACATGATGGTGATGCAGATAGAAGTATATTCTGCGACGAGAAAGGAAGAATCGTGGATGGAGACCAAATAATGGGCATGTGGGCTGTTGAAATGAAAAATAACAAGACTCTGAAGAAAAATACAGTGGTTTCAACTGTTATGAGTAATTTGGGGTTCGAAAGATATCTTGAAAAAAATGACATCAAGTTAATAAGGACAAAGGTTGGTGATAGATTTGTTGTAGAAAAGATGCTCGAGGGAGGATACAATCTTGGAGGGGAACAATCAGGACATGTAATCTTTCTTGATTATAATACAACTGGTGACGGTCCCCTTACAGCAGTGCAAGTTTTATATCTAATGAAAAAAAGAAATTCGTCTCTTTCTAAATTGTCGTCAGGAATAAAACTCTTCCCACAGATTTTAACAAACGTTGAGGTTAAACACAAACGGGACATAAACTCGATACCTGAAATCATGGGAGCTATAAAGTCTGCAGAGAAAAAACTTGAGGGGACAGGAAGAATTCTCGTAAGGGCATCTGGTACAGAGCCTAAAATAAGAATCATGGTAGAAGGAATTAACCTCAAACTTATAACAAAATTAAGTAAGGACATTGCTAAGATTATTAAAGAAAAGATGACTTGATGCCTTTCTTCATCTCTTTTTTTGCTGGCATAATAGTTTTTTATTCTTTTGAATATTTTCCTTTCTCTATCATTTTACTTACTTTACTGTCCTTCTTTTATCTTCTTCTTAAAAAAAGAACTTTTTATGCCATCATATTTCTTTTAGGAATGTTTTTGGGCGTGGCTTATGCCAATGTAAGATACGAGCCAATCAAAGAAATACCATTCGTTGAAGATAGGGTTCTTGTAAAAGGATACTTTGTATCTTTTCCCATAAACATAAAAGATAATATTTACAAACAAGACTTCATAATAAATTCTGCATTTGATATAGATGAAGGTGAATATCTTGAATATCTGAAAGGACAAGAGATTACTTTATTTTATAATAATTCGTTTGATCCCGGAACAATATGTGAGCTATCTATAAAAATTAATAAAAAAAATACGCGATTAAATCCTGGGCAAATATTTAAAGAAAACCTTCAAGCACAAGTTTTAGAAATATACAAATTAGAAAATAAAAATTTTTCATTAAAATCTAAAATACAAGATTTCAGATATAAGGTTATTAAATTTATAAGACAAAATTTTAATCCTAAATCGGCTTCTCTCATCTCATCTATTACAACGGGTTACAGAGATGATATAAGTGAAGAATTGCGCGATGCATTTAACAAGGCTGGCTTAGCCCATATCCTTAGTATTTCAGGGACTCATTTCGGTCTTTTTTCTGTTCTAATATTTGGGATATTAAAATTAATAATAAAATTCCTCCCTTATAAAATCTTACAACGAATAACTATTTTTTTAACACCATCGCAAGCTGCTGCTATACTCTGTCTACCCTTGATGCTCGCATATCTATGTTTGTCAGGTGCAAGTATCCCAGCTATACGTTCGTTTATTATGATAAGTCTTTTCCTGTTTGGGCTTCTGATCGGACGAAAAGGGTTCTGGCTTAATTCAATAGTTCTTGCAGCGTTTATTATAGTCATGTGGGAACCAAAAAGTATTTTCAGCTTATCTTTCCAGCTTTCTTTTATCGCTGTTTTGTTTATTGGATATTCGGTCCATTATGAAAAAAACGAAAATCTATATAAAAGAAGAAAGATTCTTAAATATCTTAAAGATATTTTATTGATCACATTTGCTGCATCAATAGGCACCGCACCTCTTATAGCGTATTATTTTCATTATTTCTCTCTAATTTCACCTCTATCCAATCTGCTAATTGCTCCACTTATAGGGTTTGTTCTCATACCCCTCTCTGTTTTATCGTCATTTATATATTTAGTGACTGGCATTTTTATATTTAGTCCTTTGATAAAAGTTGTATCTGATTTAAGCATCTCGGCAGTAAGTTTTTTTGCAAGTATTCCATTTGCTGACATAAAAATACCTGCTTATCCGCCGATTATTGTCATACTGTTCTATATAGGATTTTTATTCTATTTTCTTATCGTAATGCCTCAATATACCAATAGCATTAAAAAAGAAAATAATTTCAATGATTCGCTGAAACAAGTTCAGCATGACACATTCATAATTCGGCATGAGAGTATTATTGGGAATTTAAAGATTGTCATTTTGAACTTGTTTCAGAATCTTTATCTATATTTTTGGTTAAAAAAGAGATGTACTCTGATGATCCCATTTCTTCCTATAATCGTTTATCTCTTACTGCTTACCTTTAAAAATAAAGAATTAATTATAACCTTTTTGGATGTTGGACAAGGTGATTCATCTGTTATTGAATTACCCGATGGAAAAGTTTTAGTTATTGATACAGGGAAAACAGGGAGAGAGACTGCCTCCTTCCTAAAATACAGGGGCAAGAAAGCTATAGATGCCCTTGTGCTTTCACATATCCATCCTGATCACATAGGCGGATTAGATTATCTGTTAAACAGGTTTGAAGTAAGAGAAATTTGGGATAATGGGCGACTTATACTGCCCGATATTTCAGATAAAATAAGACATCGTCCATTAGAAAGAGGCGATATGATTGATGGGAACGGATATTCTATTTATGTTTTTCATCCGTATCCTGAATTTTATACAATGTATGGAGATGAATATGATGAAGCAAACAATGAATCTCTTGTTTTTAAAATTGTTGGTCACAAGAAATCATTCCTTTTTACTGGTGATATCGAAGAGGAGGCAGAAGAAGATGTTTCGCATCTTGGTCAGTGGTTAAAGAGCGATGTCATGAAAATTCCGCATCATGGTTCAAGATCATCTGCATATGGACCTTTTATTAAGACCGTGCTACCCGATGTTGCCGTAATAAGTGTAGGTCGTGATAACACATTTGGTCATCCCCATCAAGAAACAATAGAAGCATTAAGAAGTGCCCAAATATACAGTACCGACATCGACGGAGCAATAAAGATAATAGAAACTAATTCTTCACTTAAAATAAAAACGTTTAAGGATTTCAAACTTCTCAGCGTAAACTCGCTAAATGATGAAATAAGAAATATTATATGGCTATTTCGTGCATGGTAAAGGAGATTTACAAATGTCAAAGATAGAATTTAAACCAATAGGGTTTGTAAAGACTGATATCCAAACAGTTCCTCGCCATTGGACGGTTTCCGATGTGGAAGGAGAAATAATAATTGATGAAGTTTACGCACAGGGTCTTAGAGATATTAAAGTAAATGATGATATTATTGTGATCTTCTATTTTCACAAGAGTCCAAGTTTTTTGGAATCTCACCTTATACAAAAACCTCCGCATAGAGACGAAAGACTCGGAGTCTTTAGTACCTGTTCACCTATCAGACCAAATCCGATAGGCATGTCAGTGTTGAAAGTGATAGGTATTAAGAAAAATGTTATACAGGTGAAAGGATTGGATATGATTGATGGAACACCGATTTTAGACATCAAGCCTTTGACTGGATTGAAAAGAAATATTGAATTTTGAATTATTTAATTATAATTTTAAATACCAAAGTTATATACTCAAACTTCTAATACACTTCCAACACCTGCATAGAAAAATTTATCTCCAAATTCCTGTTGAAGTCTGAATGCCGCTTTCATACCTGTGCAATGTGAAACGCCAATTTTTTTGACTTTAAATTTCTTAAGATACTTAATCGATTCTTCTAATTGTTCCTCTGTTAAAAAATCTAAATGAGTTCCTCCCAAGACGGCAAAGAATTTCTCCATCTTCATCTTATTGATGGCTTGGTTAATGATATTAATCATTCCAGAGTGAGCACATCCAAGAATTAGAATAAGTCCTTTTTTACTGTTAAGTATAAGAGATTGATCGTCTAGCAAAATATCCTGAGTTATCTTTCCATTTACTTCGGCGAATAGTCGTGGATCTGGTTTCTCAAAAGAGGTTTTTCTTGGTACCTCGCTTGTTAAAAATATCCCTTTCTCCACTTCAATAAACTTTTTATTCAATATAAAATTTGCTCCTAAGGATTCGAGATAACCTCTCTTAAAGGGGATTCCAATAAAACGTTTTGTTTCTCTATTCTTTTCTTTAACAACTGCTATTCTGTCTAAAAAAATTTGAGGATGGGCGTAAACATCAATTTTTCCAGTCAACCTAAGCACATATGGGAGACCCCCTGTATGGTCATAATGTCCATGGCTAAGAAAAATCTTTCTTACAGTTCGAAGATCTTTACCGAGGACGAGAGAATTTCCAACAATAGAATTTCCTCCACCTGTGTCAAACAGGTAATTTCCTTTTTCTTTTTCTATATAAACAGAAAAACCGTGTTCCCCAGTCCCAAATAAATTACATACTAAGTTGTCACACAATACTGTTATTCTTATTTTCAATTTTTCTCTCACTTATTATAAAAGCTATTATCTATTTACTTAATCCTTTCCCATAATGAAAATATAGTATGCACTAATCTGTTCGTGCAATATTCAACGAGCGGCATCCCCTGCACAATCGATTCGCTCACTTTTCTGGAAAATGGTATTTTGGCAATCAATTCAATTTCTTGTTTCTCACAAAGTTTCTCAATTTTCTCGCTATTAGCTGGGTTAATATCAAATTTATTTATGACTATTTTAGTAGGCACATTAAAATGTTTTGATACTCGAGCAACTCTTTCCATATCATGAATACCTGAAAGGGTAGGTTCAGTAACGATTACAGCCAAGTCGACACCGGTTATGGAAGCAATGACCGGACAGCCAATGCCCGGAGGACCATCAATTATCACATAATCCATTTCTTTCTTCTCGGCAATCTCCTTTGCTGTCTGCCTCACTTGCGAAACCAGTTTCCCTGAATTCTTTTCAGCTATGCCCAATTTTGCATGTATAAGTGGACCATACTTTGTATCAGAAATAAACCACTCTCCTGAAACATTTTCTTCGAGTGTAATCGCACCTGTTGGGCAGTAGCTATTCTCATATTTTGAACCTCCTCTTTCAATTCTAAAATTATTTATAAAAATTGTTATTGCGAGCTTTTTGAAAGTACATCTCAAAAGAAGGGGGGTTGAGCATGTCTTTCAAGCTCGCAATAACAAAAATATGATTTTATTCACCTTTTTGGGATTGATCCTTTTCTAATGTGTTTATGCGGTTTTGAACTTCCTCGAGTTCTTTTTTGAGAAATTCTGCTTCTTCTTTTAAAAAATCAATCTCTTCCTTAGCAGTAGAAGCATAAGAATAACCCCAAAAAGGGTGATAACCATATCTCTTTCTTGCCCAGCCGGGTAGACCTGTTGCCCAGTAACAGTGCCTCCAGCCACGACCTCCGCCAAACCAGCCTCTACTCCAGCTACGACCAAATCCAAAGTAACCTCTCCCATAAATCGGATTAGCATACCCAGGCATACCAAACCCAGCACAGTAACCCATTGCCCTTCCTGTCCTTGATCCTAAACCAAAGGGACCTGTCCTATCTCCAAATGGCATGTAAATTCACCTCCTTTCTATATGTTAATGACAATCATTTTCAATATAAAAGAAAAAATATATAATTCATTTTGTATGACACTTATCACACAAACCATAAAATTGAATCAAATGGTTTGTTATTTTGAAATTATATTTTTTTGATAGCCCCCTCTCCGTTCTCTTAAGTAACTCTATTTCTTCATTAATAAAATCTGTATAGTCTATAATTCTTCCGCAACCGGTACAAATTAAATGGTGATGATGTCCAATACTCTTTGGACCTTGAGACAGTTCATATCTAGATCTTCCGTCACCGAAATCAAACTTAAACACTAAACCCATTTGAACAAGTAATTCCAATGTGCGATACACAGTAGTTAATCCGATTGCTGGGTAGATTTTATGTACTGCAAGATATATATCTTCAGCACTCAGATGTTCTGAGGTCTGACTCAAAACATCCATAATCGCTTGACGTGGAATAGTTAACCTGTATCCACATCCTTTAAATTTTCCATGCAACCATGGTGGCCCCGTCCCATCTCTCCAAGGCATCAACATTCTCCTCTAATTTTTAATAAGGATGCGTCCCTAATATTACCTCTTTATTAAACTTAGTTTCGATTTTCTTTTTCAGCTCCTCAACATCAATAGGGCATTTAGCTATTTGCGTAGCTTTCATTATGCAAGTCCCGAGGTGAACAGCATCGAAATCCCTGTTATATAATTTACCCATATCTATCATGAGAGCTAATTTAGGAATTACCAATCCTGGGCATCCTCCGCAGTCATCCATACCAATCACTTCTACCTCATAATCTTTCCACCTCTCATATTCTCCAGCCCTCTCTGCTATACCTTTAAAACACTTAAGACATCCACCAACGCAACTCGTTCCTTTAATATTTTTACAAGCAATTATAGCAATCCTTTTCTTCTCCATATAATCCTCCTTATTGATAATGATTATCATTATTAAATTATCTTATCCGCTTTTGTCAAGATTTTTATACACTGAGTAAGCATCCAAAATTTTCGTTCAAGGAGTGAAAGGACATCTCCCCAAAAAACCACAGTAAGGCTAAATTTTAGATGCTTCCATACACTGATAAATAATGTAGGAGCTATCATAGAAAAAGCCGGGGTAGAAGTTGTAGAAGGAAGTCATCAATACATTCCGCATACAATATTTTAATTTTAGTTAAGCCAAAAATGCAGTTATAATAATGTAGATGTTGTGAAAAATTTATTTGGATGGCTTTCTATGGCCTTATCTCAACAATTGTGCCATCTGGCACTAACCTGTCAATTTCCTCTATTTCTTCGTTTGTAACTGCAATACACCCGTTGGTCCAGTCAACACTTGTGTGAAAATCACCTGCCCACGAGAAACTATTCTTCAAGCCATGAATCATGATGTCTCCACCGGGGGAAACACCAAGTTTTTTTGCTCTTTTTTTATCTTTTTCGTTTGGATAGGAAATATGAAGAGATATGTGATAACGGCTGTCCCTCTTTCTCGAATCTATAATGTAGATTCCCTCTGGAGTCTTGTTGTCGCCTTGCCTTTCTTTTGGTCCCTCGGGGTTTTTACCAAGGGCTATTTTGTAAGTCTTGAGTACCTCGCCCTTTGAGAACAATGTCAAACGTCGTTCCCTCTTTTCTATCAGAATCTTATCTACTATCCCCTTTTGCATTAAAAGAATCTTTTTTTGCAATTTTATAATCTCATCCTCTTTGCTATTAATCTCTTGCTCAAGTGCTTCGATCTTTTTTTGCAACTTCATAATCTCATCCTCTTTGCTATTAATCTGTTGCTGTAAAGCCTCAATCTGTGTTTGCTGTGTAGCAATCGTCTTATCCTTGATAATGACATTATTGATTTGGAATATCATCATTTCACTGTTATGCCTATACTCGCTTTCTGGGTAATCCGTTACAAGTTTTTGAAAGCATTCCAAAGATTTCTCATAATCTTTTTGCTCATTATGTGGATATGCATAGATCATACCCATCTCAAAAAGAGCTCTATCCCTTTCTGATGGATATTTTCTGATAATCTGCTCATATTTGCTCAGAGATGCGTTATAGTTACCTTGATTGAAAAAATCGTTTGCTTCTTTGAAGAATTTCCTGGAATGAGTGCATCCACACACGAGAATTGGTATTATTATGATGCAGGTAAGGAGAAAGTAAAGATGATTACTAAATCTGCCTTGTTTTTTATTCCTAAACGCTTTCACCTTTTAATAAAGGTTTTACTGACCGAAAGACTAATGTCGTCTTCATGATATATCAAAAGGGTGTATTATATCAACCAATAAGGAAGTGAAAGGGTCTTAAGATCCTTTCACTTCCTTACTCATTAAGGTTAACAGCACTCATAACTTTGATTTATTTCTTCATTGATCTCTGGAAAACGGCTTCAGCCTGTTTTGCCTTTTCCTCAGCGAGCCTTGCCTTTTCATCTGCAATCCTTGCCTTTTCCTCAGCGATTCGCTCTCCCTCTTCTGCTCTTCTTATAGCTTCTTCAACGCGGGCTGCAGCTTCATTTGCCTTTAAAGTAGCAGCATCGGCTGCCGCCTTAGCAGCCTGCGCATCCTTAGCTGCTTGATCGGCTTTTGCGCCAATTAGTTTTTCTTGCGTCTCCACTCGCGCGAGATCACCTTTTGTTGCACAGCCCATCACAGCAATAACGAGAACAAGCATCATTGAGAATACAAAAAGACCTTTCTTCATATTTAAACACCTCCTTTCAACTCGGTTTACCAATCTTCCCGATGGTTTTCTCCGACCCTAAAGTTAAAAACAAAAGATACAATTAAATAATGCAGATGTTGTGAAAAATTTATTTTTAGATATTTGGGTTAATGTTTTCATTCGGACTGATATTAGCAAGCAACATACCAGAAAGGAGTATTTTGGGTAACTCTATGATATTTCATGAAAATTAAAGAATGATACAAAATCCGAAGAATTTGTATATTTAAAATAGTGTATGATATTCCATGCACCTATGTGGTTGATTGGGTGACTTGAAAGTGCAAAAAGACTCAATCAGCTATATCTCCTTTGAGAGGTTCGACTAATATACCATCTATTTCTAAATCAATTTTCAAGCGTTTTGCTGCATCTTTGGCCTTGTTGATATCATTGAAAGGGCCAGCAATTACCCTATAGCTTGTACTATTTGATAATACCCTTGCCGGGATTTGGGGACCCTGGTGGTTGATGATGGCGGCAAGCCTCAGAGCATCAATCCTGTCACTCATAGTGGCTGCTAAAACATACCATGCATCTGCTTTCAGTTCAGGTACCTCAGGTTTGCCATACAATTTATCTGGGTGCTTGACTTCTATGATTTTCGGAATATTTTTCTCACTTTTCTCATTGATTTGGAGTATAGGCACAGGAATCCCCCGCGCTTCGGCTACTACCCTCTTAATTTTTTCCCAGTCAAGTGTGCGTCCCGATTTTTTTTCAATATTTCTCAATTTTGCATATATCTTTTCAATCTCAACGGTTCCCAAATCCTCAAAAGGCTTATGAACCTCCATATAAACTACACCATCGCGCTGACCTACAAGATAAGGCTGGTTAACAATGCATACAGGTATTTTAACAGGAGTGCTTTCGAAGAGCCTTTTTATATCTTCGGGATAGAGTCTTATGCAGCCATTGGTTGCCCTGAGACCAATGCTGGACGGCTTATTTGTACCATGTATTAGATAACCTGACTTACTTAAATATAGGGCATATTCTCCCAATGGATTAAGGGGTCCAGGTGGAACTTTAGGTGGCAGAGGATTTCCTTTTTTCCGATGGTCTTCAGCGATCGAGGCAGGTACATACCAGGTTGGCCGTATTACCTTGCGCTCTACATGCATTTGACCTATGGGCGTGGGTTTCTCCGCAGTACCAATACCAATAGGGTAGGTCGAGACCATCTGTGACTTATCATCATAGTCTTTAAATTGAAAGAGCCTCATTGTGGCTAAGTTGATTACAATGCCTTTCCTCGGGACATCCGGTAGTATAAAACTCAGAGGCAACAAGATATATTCTCCGGCCTTAGGCACCCATATATCTATATCTGGGTTCGCCTCACTAATTGCATTAATTCCCAAACTAAAGTGTCTTGATATATCGGGTAGTGTATCTTCCTCTTCAAGCCTGATGACCGCTAACCGACCAATGACATCATCTTCTTTTGTAATCATAAAGTCATTTCGCTCGATTTCTTCTTCCATATGGACTTGAGAGGGTAGGGGTTCTACAGCGACTCTTTTCATTCCAGCACAACCATACAAAGATATGACGATTGTCCATAGAGCTATAAGATAAACCCAACTGGATAACTGTAGGTCAATGATTCGACAAATGAAATAAATAAATGGATAAGGTCTATACATTACTTATCTCTTACAAAAAAATTTTTTAATCTATTGTGAAGTTTTCTTTCTCAAAGACTTTATATAGGCAATAAGGTCTTTCATCTCTTCCGATTTAGGATCAATAGCGTGTCCCTTTAATTCGTTCACGATGCATTTATTTATAGCTTTTTCAAGTATTTTCTTTTTCTTCAGAGCATCACCTTCTAACCCTTTACCATCAGGATGACATGATGCACAGGAATTGCCTGTTATTCCACCACTGAAACTCGGATCGTTAAAAAGTATTTTACCTTTTTTTGCATCACCCTTTGGGAGAACCATATAAAATATGAAATAAAAAGTGATTATCAAGATCGAGATTATTTTTATAATCTTCAATTTCTAATACCTCTTTATCTAAAACATTTAAATTAACATAAGCAAGTATTGTAAAATTTATAATAATAATTTAGTGTAACTAATCTCAGCATTTTTTCAAATAAAAATTAATTATTTTTAAACCTTGGTTTAAGGAATTTTATAAGGAATTTTAATCAAGGAGTATTTTTTGAAGATAATCCTTATATATCCTTACTTTCTTGACGAAAGGGTTAAAACAGAAGATGTAAGCGCCGTTCCGATTGGTTTGTATTACATTGGTGCACTTCTTAAAGAGAATAAATATGATGTTGAAATATGGAATTGGCATGAAATTAACAAGACACCTCAGAGGATTGAAGAGGCGATTAAAGAATATAGGCCTGATGTAATAGGATTTTCTATTGTTCATGCAAATCGCTGGGGTGGTATAGATATCGCCAGAATTGCGAAAAGGATTTTTCCTGATGTAAAGATTGTTTTTGGGGGTATTGGGTCTACCTTTCTATGGGAACATCTTTTAACCCATTTCAAAGAAATAGACTATATAGTTCTAGGTGAAGGAGAATATACCTTTTTAAGGCTGATACAATGTATCGAGAGGAGGGATTATAAAAGTATAAGCGAGATTAAAGGTATCGCCTTTCGTGAAGGAAATAAAATTGTAAAAACGGATAATCCAGAAATTATACATAATCTTGATGAATTACCAATGCCCTCAAGATATTTCAAATTTCAGCATCTTTCTTCTTCACGAGGTTGTCCTGCTAATTGTACATTCTGTGGTTCTCCACGATTCTGGGGTCGCAGGGTTAGATTTCATTCTCCTGAATATTTCGTTTCACAATTAGAACAGCTTTATAACAAAGGTATTACCTTCTTTTATATATCTGATGATACCTTCACAATGAGGAAAGATCGCGTGATACATATATGCAGAAAAATAATCGAAAAAGATTTAAAAATTTCATGGTTTGCGATCTCGCGAGTGAATTATGTCGATGAAGAAATTCTTTATTGGATGAGGAAGGCGGGTTGTATCCAGATCAGCTATGGTGTAGAGAGTGGTTCTGAAAAAATAAGAGACTTATTAAATAAGAGGATTAAGACTGAGGATATCAAAAGGGCATTTGAACTGACAAATAAATATGGTATCCTTGCCCGCGCTTATTTTATATACGGTTCACCGGGAGAAAACTGGAAAACCATTCAAGATACTATAGATTTGATTCATGAAATAAAGCCATTGAGCGTTATTTTTTATATACTGGATATTTTTCCTGGAACGGCTTTATATGATGATCTTAAACGAAGAAAAAAACTTAGTGACGAGATATGGTTGGATAGGATAGAAGATATCATGTATTTTGAAACAGACCAGCGTATGACTCAAGAGATGATTCTTGAATTTGGTCAGAAGCTTAGATCTGAATATTACAAATGCCTTCCAGATTTTGCGGATTCTATTAAACTTGTTGATAAAAAAGACCTTTATCAAAGCCACGCTGATTTTTTATCAAGACTCGCTATGACATTTAGCCATGGAGATTATGCAATGATTGAAGATATTCCTAAAAGAGACGCTATAGCTAAAAAGCTTTATGAAAGGTCATTATCATATTTCCCAAATCATAGGGCTTACTTAGGATTGGGTATCCTTTTACAAAAAGAAAATAAATATGAGGAATCGATCAGAGTAGTCAAAGAAGGTATAGAGAAATTTCCTGAAAGCGATTCACTGGCAATATGTCTGGGCATAAGTTATATGAATCTTGGGAAATATGAAGAGGCACTCAACTGTTTTTTAAAATTTCCAATGTCAGTAGATGCTCTCAAATATGCAGCTACATGTTATCGTTTAATGGGTAATTTTGAAAAAGAATCGGCTATTCTTAAAACATTAAAAGGTTGATAAATTTTATCCCCAAAAAACTAAAGAATTTTAGAATAAATCGATTTTAGTTTTAATTATTGATATTGCTTATATTTGGACAATTGTTCTTTTAGATCCTCTATCTGCTCTTTTAATTCCATCATTCTTAATTCTCTTCCAACTGCCATTTCATAAAAGTCTTCGAGTTCTTTTATTCTATTTCTAATTTCGGCCTCTATTTTCTTACGTTCGGTGATATCGTAATAAATCCCATAAACTTCTGTGAGTTTATTGTCAATAAAAATTGGTTGACACCGGAGTAAGACATCGATCTCTTTGCCTTCTTTATTTTGGCGACGAGTTTCAATTTCAACTTTCTCTCCTTTTGCAACTTTTTGCGTAATATATAAGCCTTCATCCCGTAAATACTCAGGCACTATTAATTCGTCTATGAATCTTCCGACCGCTTCTTCTTGTGTATATCCAAATAGTTTGGTAAATTCGGCATTAATAAGTGAAATATTCCCATTAATATCCCCAACTACAATTGCTCCAGGTGCATTCTGGAATAGGTGTTCAAAATAAGCCTTTTCTATAATTATACGCTTTTCATAAGCCTTACGTTCTGAAATATCTCTACAAACACAAAATATTAACTTCTGACCACCTATTTCAGCACCATTTATGCTAATTTCTGCGTTATAAAGGGTTCCGTCTTTTCGTCGATGGATTGTTTCGAAGTGGTCACCAGAGGCATCCACACTATATATCATTTGTTGTAGCTGCTCTCGTGACCATTGTGCATCCCAATCCCATATATGGAGCTGAAGAACTTCTTCAAGGGAGTAACCAAGCATGTCAGCAAATTTCCTGTTTGACTCGTATACCTTACCATTTTGGTCGATGATAACAATTCCATCTCTGGAGTGCTCCATTAATATGCGTTTTCTATTTGCTTCTTCCTCGAGAGTCTTTTCAATAAGTTTACAATCTGTAATGTCAATTACAACTATGATAAAACCTTTAACATTTCCATCTTGATCAACATATGGGGTATAAGTTACAAGATTGTATGATATTTCGCCATTAGGCATTTTAATTGGATTCTCAAACTTTACCTGTTCACCTGATAGAGCCCTCTTTACATAAGGCTCAACCCGTTTAAATACAGTTTCGCCTAATACCTCCTTCATGGTTTTTCCTACAACCTTCTCTGATGGAATGCCGAAGAACCGCTCATACCCTTTACTTGCGTATAAGTAACGAAGGTTATTATCTACATGAGAGACCAACCCCGGGATATTATCTATAATGATCGAAAGTTGTTGTTCAGATTGAATCAGCTTCTCTATGAGAGATTGGTAAGTCTCTTTACTATCTTTTAAATCCTTTTTTAGTACTTTGTTTTTTGTCTGGGTGCGCGATTTCATTATCTCCAAAGTATATTTATGTTACTAATAAAATAATCCTCTTATAAATATAGCACAATTTTTCTGAAATACAATAATAATCTCTAATAGTGTTTTTTAAGCTCTATAAGAACCTGTTTAGCAACTGATTTTAGGGTTTCAAAAACGCCTTTACCCGTAATGGCAACGGCTTCAAACCATGGGGTATTGCGGTGATTGAGAACCTTGTTCATCTCTTCAAGGGGAACGATGTTGGGAAGATCTCTTTTATTATATTGAATGGTAAAAGGAAGTTTTTCAAGTTCGTATCCCTGTTCAGCAAGATTGATCTTGAGATCATCAAGGCTTTCTATATTGGATTCCATTCTTTCGATCTGACTATCTGCTACAAAGACTACGCCATCAACTCCTTTGAGGATTAATTTTCTACTTGCTGCATAAAAGACTTGCCCTGGAACTGTATAAAGATGAAACCTTATTCTAAAACCTTTGATGTCTCCGAGTGCTAAAGGGAGAAAGTCAAAAAAAAGGGTTCTTTCAGTCTCGGTTGCAAGTGAAATGAGCTTCCCTTTTTGCTCAGGATTAGTGCGCTTATAAATATATTGAAGGTTTGTGGTCTTACCACAAAGGCCTGGTCCGTAATAAACAATTTTACAATTTATCTCTCGTGAAGAGTAATTTATAAAGGACACTTAATGTGCACCTACCTGAAGAGATTATCAATGTCTTCATCGGTGATTTCAGCGAATATAGACTCTTCTAACTTGCCTTCTCTCTTATCTTTTTCAACCTTCATAGTAATTTCATCGAATATCTTTGCTAATGAATCAGTAGCCTTTTTTACACGGAGTCTAACGAGCCCTAATGAGGATCTGTGGTCAAAAATCACTACAAGTATAACTCGTTGCCCAATAAGCGATATATGAATATTGTCTTTTTCTCCTTCGTGAAAGAGGATAGTAAATTCCCTTTCTCCTAAGAGTCTTGCTATTCCACCTGTTGCAGCGATATTACCTGCTGTAAGAGAGGCTAAGGAAGTGGTATCTATGTCTCTTGTTTCACCTGCTGATGCTATAAGTTGACCATTTTTATCTACTAAGAAAACTACCTTAGCGTTTGACTGGCGGTGTAGCTTATGGAGTTCCTCATCTATTTTTTGGAACTCCTCTTCATACATAATAAGATCAGACCCTGTCATTGTCTTAAAACTATCATATTTTTACTTTAATATCAAGAGGAGAACATTGCTTCTTCTTTTTGTAGCCTTTCCCATTCTCTATCAACATCTTCTTGGAATTTTTTAATTATCCATTCATTCTCTGGTTTAAAGAGGTGTCTGAATCTCCCTTGCGGCTTTAGAAAATCCTCTATAGGTCTTTTTTCTTTTGGTCTAAAGGTAATTTTCGTAATCCCATTTTCTACTTCATAAAGGGGCCAATAACATGTTTCTACCGCGAGTCTGCTAAGCATTATGGAATCGTCTGTTCTCGAACGCCATCCTCTATTACAAGGTGAGATTATATTCATAAATTTTGGTCCTTTAATCTCTAAGGCCTTTCTAACCTTTTTAATTAAGTCCATCCAGTGACTTGGAGATGCCTGAGCGACATAAGGAATGTTATGAGCTGCCATAATCCTGGTAAGGTTTTTTCTTGGTTCAGTTTTACCCGGAACTAAGCTTCCAGCAGGTCTTGTTGTTGTATCTGCACCAAGTGGTGTAGCGCTTGAGCGTTGAATACCTGTATTCATATATGCTCCGTTATCATAGCAAATATAAAGCATATCATGCCCGCGTTCCATTGCACCCGAAAGGCTCTGGAGTCCTATATCATAAGTGCCTCCATCGCCACCGAACGCAATAAATTTTATTTCTTTGTTAATTTTCCCCTGTTTTTTTAAGGCGCGATACATTGTCTCAACACCTGATATAGTAGCAGCTGCATTTTCAAAAGCATTATGTATCCATGGGATCTTCCATGCAGTATAATCAGAGATACAACTTGAGACCTCAAGGCATCCTGTTGAGGTTGAGGCTATAACAGGATAAACCGAGGCCATAAGCACCATTTTTACTACAGTTGGTGCCCCACATCCAGCACACATCCTATGTCCTGAGGATATCAGTATATCTTTTTTTGAGAGCTCTTTCAGGGTTATTATCTTTGCCATTTTATTCTCTAACTCCTATATATTCTTTGTATGTCTTAATTTTTCCAGTTTCCATAATTTCAACAAGTTCATTAAGTACTTGTTCTGCATGTTCAGGCAGATAGTCTCTACCACCAAGTCCGTATATCTTGTTAATTAAGAGTGGTTTTTTATCATATGGATAGAGGCTTGTTGCTATTTCAAGAAATAATTGACCAAATGAACCACCGAAAGCATCCGATCTATCAAGTACACAAATTGCCTTTAGATGTTTAAGTGCTTCTCCGACTTCTACATAGGGAAATGGTCTGAATAAACGAGGCTTTAAAAGTCCAGCCCTTATACCCCTTTCCCTATATCGATCTATCACATCTTTTGTTGTTCCAGCAGCAGAGTTTAGGATTACAATTCCTATCTCTGCATCATCAAGCAAATAAGAATCGAATAAACCATATTTTCTACCTGATATCTTTTCATATTCTTCTGCAATCTCCAAGACAACTCCAGCAACCTTTGAAGCTACTTCATCTTGTGCTTTTCTGTATTCCATGTAATAATCTGGCAGGATCAATGGTCCGTAACTAAGAGGATGTTCGATATCGAGTAAAGGGTTTACCTGTATGAATTCTCCGACAAAGTTCTGTACTTCATCATCCTCAAGATATTCAATCCTACTGATAGAATGACCTATTATAAATCCGTCATAACATATCATCACAGGAAGCCTTATATCGAGGTGCTCACCTATACGAAATGCTTGGATTGTATTATCATAAGCTTCCTGTGCATTTTCTGACCAAAGCTGTATCCATCCTGAATCCCTTGCTCCCATAGCATCTGAATGGTCACAATGAATATTTATAGGAGCTGAGAGTGCTCTATTAACAACAGGCATAATTATAGGGAGTCTTAATCCAGAAGCAATAAATAATATCTCCCACATCAGCGCGAGTCCTTGTGATGATGTAGCTGTAGCTACCCTTCCACCTGCTGCAGACGCACCCACACAGGCGCTCATTGCACTGTGTTCGCTTTCAACGAGAATAAGTTCTGTTTTAACCTCTCCATTCGAAACAAAGCTCGAGAATCTTTGCATTAATTCAGTTTGGGGAGTAATAGGATATGCTGCACAAACATCGGGGTTAACCTGCCTTAAGGCATTGGCAACCCCTTCATTCCCTGTTGCAGCAACAGTCTTTGCCATTTATTTCCCCTCCTCAACCATTATTATCGCCTTGTTGCCTTTCTTACCCGGACATTCAAGGGCACATATGCCACAACCTTTACAAAAGTCATAATCAAATTCAGC
>CAYOJI010000032.1:16335-20275 GCA_964404225.1 uncultured Nitrospiraceae bacterium | reverse complement strand
GAAAGTTTGTTAGATATGCTGCGTGACCTATCACGGAAAAGGTGATGCTAACTCTTTGGAGTTTCATCTTGGAAAAAGGGTCAATTATAAGCAATAATAAAAAATGTTCGATTTTATTTTTATCTCTATGCCTTATTCAAGATTTATCTCGAAATGGTTTGCAAACATACCCAACATAAATCTTGGAATAATGCAATCATTCCTTAAAAGTAAAGGGAAAAGGGTTAAAACATTCCATTTTCATCTTGATTTTTTGCCTTTTATTAAAAAATACGACCCCTTGGCATGGGAGGAATTTCTTAATGGATCAGAGCAATTTGGCGTTGAGTATATGGGATTGGATTATGTATTTGCATCGCTATTTTTTGAAAATGATTATAAAAAGTCAAAAGACATTTTTAATGAGCGGCTTGAATCTATGGGTTTAACATTAAATCATTTTGAAATAGTAAGGAAGATTGCAAAGGCGTTTATTGATTTTTGTTTTTCGAAAATATTTCCATACCTTAAAGGAACGAAACTTATAGGTTTTAGTTGTTCACATTACCAACTAAGCAGTTCACTCTTATTGTGCGTAGAGATAAAAAAGTTTTATCCCAAGATAAAAACAATATTTGGAGGAAAAGATTGCACGGGTGCTTTTGGATATGAACTTATGAATAGAATAAATTTTTTAGACTTTGTTGGGACAAGCGAGTGTGAGATAACAGTCGAAAGCCTTATTGAGTTTTTGCATGGAGACGGGGATAAAATATTTAATGTATTGTATAGAAATAAAAATGGCTTAATCGAAAAATCGGAAATAAAACCAAATTTAGAAATTAATTCTCTCCCTTTTCCCGAATATGATTTTCATGATTTTCCTTTGAAGTTAGACGAGATTATTTTGCCAATAGAGTTTGGAAGGGGATGTCCTTGGAAAAGATGTACCTTTTGTCCAGACGAATCTTATAACATAAGGTTTCAAACTAAAACCGCAAAGAGATTAAAGAAAGAAATAGAATATTATCAAAATATTTCGAAAGAACTCAAAAATTTTTTTATTTTGGATTCAGATGCCCTCAAGGATAGAGAGATAATATTTGAACTCTCTCGTTATCTTGATGGGAAGGGATTTATCTTTCATTATGCTGAATTTCGTGCAGAGAGGATTGATAGAGAAGTCCTGAAATCGCTTTTATGTTTTGGGAAATGGGCATCGCATTTCCAGATAGGTATCGAAACATTCAGTGAGAGGGTATTAAAGTTAATGAATAAGGGTGTTTCGGTATTGAAAAATATCGAGGTACTAAAGGCAGTTGCTGAGTTAAAAGTACCTATTCAGTTTAACCTATTCACATGTTTTCCTAATATGGCTACAGAAGATATGATCGAAAATAACAAGGTTATGGATAGTATACTTCATATACTGGTTCACGAAAATATATTAATATACCCCGGCGAATTTTATTTGCCGACAGATTGTCCAATATTTTTAGATACAGAGAATTACAGGATCGAGAGACATACAGATTCTATATTTGCCTGTATTTTTAAAGATTTCCCCATGCCATCGTATTCTAATTATCCATATCCGTATCAATTTTATAATGATGAAGAGCAATATAGGATATCACATATAATAAGAGAGAAAGTCGGGGAAATAAAAAGTAAAAAACCTGAACAGAACTTTATGTATTATAAAATATGTTCAGGGAAATTATATATTACTGCGTGTTTTGATGGTTACATTAAAGATTATATTTTTGATTCGATCGAAAAGGAAGTTTACTCAACAGCTATCAATAAAATTCAAAAAGTTGAAGAGGTAGCAGAACACCTTGGATTAAAAGAGGAAGACATTATATCAATTCTTAATGATTTCGAAGGAAAAGGTTTGATAATATTTTCTAATGATAAAAAATATTTTTTATCACTGGCTTTAAAGTATGAAATATAATATGTTAAGATTTAAGTAAAATAAGATGAGAATCGTGATCGTCGGGGGTGGAATTTCTGGACTTTCTCTTGCTTATTTTCTCCTTAGGAAAAACCCTACGTTAGATATTATTGTTCTCGAAGCCAAGGAAAAAGCTGGCGGTAAGATATGGACTGATAAGATAAATGGATTCCTTTGTGAAGGCGGGGTTAACGGTTTTCTGGATAATAGACCCAAAACGCTTGAATTAATCTCGAGTTTAGGGCTTTCTCCTTTGCGAAGTAATGATAAAGCACGTAAGAGATACATCTTCTCTAATGGTAAACTTCATCTTTTACCAGAATCTCCCATTTCATTTTTTTCATCGGATCTTCTCAGTTTATATGGCAGATTCAGAGTTCTATGGGAAGTTTTCGTCCCTAAAGGCAGAGCAAGTGATGAGACGCTCGCTTCTTTCGCTATAAGAAGATTGGGTAGAGAGGCTTATGAAAAACTAATAGATCCGATGGCGTCAGGAATATATGCTGGTGATCCTGAAAATATGAGCCTAAAAAGTTGTTTTCGAAAGGTATATGAGCTTGAACAAAAATATGGCAGCCTCATTAAGGGTATGACGAAGCTCAAGAAGGATGCAAAAAGAACGGGTAGGAAAGTAGGTCCCGGGCCTGTGGGTGTTCTTACCTCTTTTTATGAAGGGATGGAGTTGATTATAAGTACACTGAAGAATTATCTTGGTGAGAGAATGAAGACAAATGCAAAGGTTATTTCGATTGACAAAAAGGGAGAAAAATATGTTATTTATATAGCAGATGGTACAAGTATTGAATCAGAAATACTTATACTTGCAATACCTGCTTATGAGGCTTCGGAAAAGTTAGGACTTTTGGATAAAACCCTTTCCAAGATATTAAACGAAATCTTTTATCCAGCCATTTCGGTTGTATGTTTGGGTTATAAACATGATAAAATTAAACATTCTCTCGATGGATTTGGTTTTCTCGTACCCTATAGAGAGGGTAGAAAGATACTCGGAACATTATGGGATTCGAGCGTATTTCCAAACAGAGCACCCGAAGGGTATGTTTTATTGAGGACTATGCTTGGCGGTGCACGGATGTCGGATATAGCACTTCAGGATGAAGAGAAACAGATAGAGCTTGTAATGAGTGAGCTGAAAGATATAATGGGAATAGATGCGGAGCCTGATTTTAGAAAAATTTACATACATAACAAAGGCATACCTCAATATTCTTTAGGCCACGAAAGAAGACTCGAGATTATAGATAGCGCAATTTCCAGATTTAAGAGGCTTTATATAACTGGGAATGCTTATCGAGGTATAGGGGTTAATGATTGTATAGAGAATTCTTTTGATTTGGCTGAAAGAATAGTTAGAGAGATTGAACAATAAATATTGGTTTATTCAAGCATGATCTTTGATGTAATAAATATTAAACTCAAAAGGAGGGTGCCTTGAAAGAGAGCGAGATTATTGAAATCTTAAAAAAAGAGAATGAAGAGTTCAGAAGGCTTAGCGAAGAACACAGAAATTTGGATATGTTACTTTCAGAGATGGATAATAGGCGATATTTAACTCCTGATGAAGAGATCGAGAGAAAGAAGATTCAAAAACAAAAGTTACTTAAAAAGGATAGGATGGCAGCCATTGTAAGAGAATATAAAAAGAACCATCCTGTAAATTAATCGTAGAGGTATTATAATTTTAGAATTATCACTCTTAAAGGAAGGAAGAAAAGTTTTATTTTTGCCTCGTGAATGATAATTGATCCGAAAAATGCAATTTTAGAATTTATTTCTTATCCCTTAGTGTACTTTATTTGTTACAGAAAATTATTCTAAAGGAGCGAGTTATGAGAAGCAATAAAATAAAAAAAGGCATAGAGAGAGTTCCTCACAGGGCATTGCTTTACGCTACCGGAATTCCTAAAAGCGAAATGAATAAACCATTTATAGGTGTAGCTACAAGCTTTACCGATATTATTCCTGGCCATATAGGTATGC
>CAYOJI010000032.1:0-16325 GCA_964404225.1 uncultured Nitrospiraceae bacterium | reverse complement strand
GTGATATGGAGAGATTTATAGAGAAAGGAGTCCATACAGGCGGCGGCTATCCATTTTTCTTTGGGATACCCGGAATCTGCGATGGAATAGCCATGGGACACGTGGGCATGCATTATTCGCTCCCCTCGAGAGAACTTATTGCGGATATGGTAGAAACTATTGCAGAGGCTCATCAACTGGATGGACTCGTGCTTCTTACAAATTGTGACAAGATTACACCAGGAATGCTGATGGCTTCAGCAAGGATTAATATTCCTTCTATAGTAGTTACAGCAGGCCCGATGCTTTCTGGAAGGTTAAAAGGGAGGAGATTATCTTTAGTCAACGATACATTCGAAGCTGTTGGGAAGTATAAAAAAGGATTAATAAAAGATGAAGAGCTTGAGGCCCTTGAAATATGTGCGTGTCCGGGAGTAGGTTCATGTCAAGGGATGTATACTGCAAATACAATGGCATGTGTAACCGAGGCTTTGGGAATGAGTTTACCACGATGTGCTACAGCACTTGCTGTTTCGGCAGAGAAGAGAAGAATAGCTTTTGAGAGCGGTAAAAAAATTGTTGAATTGGTTAGAAAGAATGTTACCCCAAGAAAGATAATGAACAAGAAGGCCTTTGAAAATGCAATAATGGTTGATCTTGCACTTGGTGGTTCGACTAACACAGTACTCCATATTCCTGCAATAGCATATGAGGCTGGTGTAGAACTTCCACTCGAGACATTCGATATCCTTGCAAGAAAGACTCCCCATCTCGCAAATATGTTACCCGGCGGAGAACATTTTCTTGAGGATCTTGAATGGGCAGGTGGCATTCCTGCCTTAATGAAAAGGTTAAGAAGTAAATTAAACAATAATATAACAGTGAGTGGCAAAACTATTTTAGAAATAGCTGATTCTGCAGAAATAATTGATTCAAACGTTATAAGGCCCCTTGAAAAACCTTATCATAAAGAAGGTGGCATTGCGATATTGAGAGGCAATTTAGCACCTGATGGTGCTGTTGTTAAACAGTCAGCAGTGAGTAAAAATGTGATGAAATTTGAGGGTGTAGCAAAGGTTTTTGATTCAGAAGAAGAAGGGATGAAGGCAATTATGGAAGGAAAAATAAAGGAGGGAGATGTAGTTGTAATTAGATATGAAGGACCAAAGGGTGGCCCAGGAATGCGAGAGATGTTATCTCCAACGGCAGCCATTGCTGGAATGGGATTAACTGAATCAGTAGCACTTATAACTGATGGAAGGTTTTCAGGCGGTACGCGTGGACCTTGCGTTGGACATATATCGCCAGAGGCTATGGAAGGCGGAGTTATAGGAATTCTCAAAGATGGAGATATAATCAAAATTGATATTCCGGGAAGGCGAATAGATGTTCTTCTGTCTGATGAGGAAATAGAAGCGAGGCTTAAGAAATGGAAACCCCCGAAACCAAAGATAAACAAAGGATATCTTGCGAGGTATGCAAAATTTGTGACTTCTGCTGGAAGCGGGGCAGTAATGAAGTCAATATAAATTAAAGTTCTATAATTTCTCCTTCCATCCTATTTAAATCAACTACTGCAATAGTTGATTTGCCATAGAGATATGTACTTACTTCTCCTGGATTTACTATCAAGGTATTTTTTAACTTCCTCATGTCAGCAATATGAGTATGTCCATAAACTACTATGTCAAAATGACCACTGTCTGCAAGTGCATCTGCTATGTGATGTTCATGAATTACAACGATTTTTCTATTGTTTAGAGTGAATATATATGGTTGATTGTGTATATTTCCCCCTGACCTTTCTAAAAGTAGTAATTTATCCCCATCATTATTACCAAATATACCACTATACTGACATTTGAGTTCCTTAAAAAGTTTTAAGGTGAACGGAGATGTGTAATCTCCCGCATGAATTACATGTTTTACATTTTTTGCATTAAAGAATTCAATTGCTTTTTTTACTAAAGGCAGATTGTCATGTGTGTCAGACATAATTCCAATTAACATAATTCCTCCTTTTACCTGGATAATGCAAATATCTGTCTCTCTCTTTACCGTTGTTGAATTATGTTCTCTATTCCTATCCGTATCATCATTATTGCGATTGAAGCCAGTAATAAAGCCATAACCTTTGAGATTCCAATTATGCCTCCTTTGCCAAAAATCTTTATAATTTTCTCTGCATTTACCAAGGAGAACCACACAATGAACAGATTTATTATCAGAGATATGATGGTTGGAATGATACCATAATGGTCAACTAACACAAGGGTAGTTGTCAAAACAGCTGGTCCAACAATGAGAGGCACTCCAATAGGTACTACGCCCATCTTGACGTCAGGTTTTTTCCTTTCTTCTGTGGATTGTATAAGGTCAAGGATTGCGAACACGAGAAGTACAAGACCACCGCCTATCTTAAAGTCATTCTCTGTAATCCCCAGAATTCTGAAAATTGCCTCACCTAATCCAATAAATGCAAGGCTTACAATAATTGCAGTTATTATTGAGTCTCTTACTACATTTTTTTTCTTTTCTGGGGGCACATCACTTGTCAAGGATATAAAGATAGGAATAAGTAAAAATACGTCAATTGCGACAAAGAGTGGTATGAAGGTATTTGGAAGTATTTTTATTATTTCCAGCATGGCTATAATTATAATACTCAATTGCAATTTTTAAAATAACTAACTTATTCAGATAAGAATATAGCCATATGTTTTAATTATATTAGACAACAATGAAGTATAATAAAAATAAATTACTGATTATATAGTGAGAATAAATGTTAAGATTTGCAGTGAGTGATGAAAAGAATATATGGTTACGAGCAAGGATGGAGGCGCTTGGCATACGTGAGGATGATATCCAAGAAAAGTTTGTTCGGTCATCCGGGAAAGGTGGACAAAAGGTTAACAAGTCATCTACGTGCGTTTATCTTAAGCATATTCCGACTGGTATAGAAATAAAATGCATGAAAGATAGAAGCCAGTCTATAAATAGATTTCTTGCACGTCGCGAGCTTATTATAAAAATCGAGGAATTATTAGGTCAATCTCCTAAAGAACTTAAAAAAGGAAAGATACGGAAACAGAAATCAAAAAGAAGAAAAAGAGCAGCCTTAAAGTATGGATTTTAAATATAAATAACGAAGCGTGAGTTATAACGAAAAGTCCTTTTTTTTAACTTGAATTTAGAATATTATTCCGAATAATATCTTATATGCTTGAAAATTTTTTTAATCCGAAATCAGTCGCAGTAGTTGGAGCCTCAAGAACTCCGGGCAAAGTTGGTTATGATATTTTAAAAAATATAATTCAATACGATTATAAAGGCTATGTTTATCCCATAAATCCAGGTGCAACAGAAATTTTAGGTATAAAGACTTATCCTTCCTTGCTTGATGTCCCCAATAAGATTGATCTTGCTATTGTCGCAGTTCCTCCAAAGGGAGTTCTTGAGGTAATAGAACAGAGTGGTAAAAAAGAAATAAGTGCTGCTGTAATCATTACTGCAGGATTTAGAGAAAGCGGCTTAGAAGGCGCTAAACTCGAAAACGAATTAATTAAAAAGGCAAAAGAATCAGGGGTCAGATTTATTGGACCAAATTGTCTTGGATTGATTGATACCCATTCGAGACTTAATGCTTCTTTTGCTGCTGGTATGCCTGCACAGGGGAGCATAGGTTTTTTTTCTCAATCAGGCGCTCTTTGCTTAGCTGTTTTGGATCGAGCCTTACCAGATGGAATAGGTTTTTCAAAATTCATCAGCATGGGGAACAAGGCAGATATTTCTGATACAGACATTATGGAGGCTTTAGCAGAAGATGATAAAACAAAGGTAATTTTAGGATACATCGAAGGAGTTAATGATGGAAAAAGATTTATGGAAGTTGCAACTGAGGTTTCAAAAAAGAAACCTTTGATAATATTAAAAGCAGGGATTACAACATCAGGTGCAAAAGCAGCTTCCTCCCATACAGGAGCTCTTGCTGGTCGAGAGGCGGCTTTTAATGCAGCCTTCAAACAAAGTGGCGTGATCAGGGCATATACCCTTAACGAACTCTTTAACTTCGCCTTAGCATTTGCCAATCAGCCTTTACCTCGTGGACCAAATGTTGTTATCGTAACAAATTCAGGTGGCCCCGGAATTTTAGCAGCAGATGCTTGTGATAAAATGGGTTTACAGCTTATACCATTATATAAAGAAATAGTAGATGAGCTCAGAACCTTCCTACCGCCTGTTGCATCATTTTATAATCCTATTGATATCCTTGGCGACGCAGGTACGGATAGATATGAAAAAACTCTTGATACAGTTTTAAAAGATGAGAGAATAAATGCCTTAATCATTCTTTTAACGCCAACTGCTGTTGTAGATATTGAAGCTACCTCTAACGTAATAGTAAACATTTCTAAAAAAATTGATCGACCGATTCTTACATCCTTTATGGGTAAGAAAACCGTAGAACCCGGAATAAAGATCCTTATGCAGAACAATGTTCCAAATTATAGTTATCCTGAAGAAGCCGTTTCGACTTTATATGCTATGTATCATTATAATGCTTGGTTAAAGAAAAGACAGAAAACATATCTTTCTTTTGAAGGTTTTAAAGAAAAAGCTAAAAAAATTTTTGACAGGGTTGAGGAAGAAAATCGCGATAGATTAACTGATAAAGAAGCATACGAAATTCTGAAAGCATATAACTTTTTGGTACCTAAGAGTTTAATTGCCCGTACACCTGAAGAGGCTGTAATATCTGCAAATAAAATAGGCTATCCTGTCGTGATGAAAATTATATCACCGCAGATTATTCATAAAAGTGATGTTGGAGGGGTCAGAATAAATTTAAGAAACAAAAAAGATGTAGAGGATGCATTTTTTGAAATAACCACACATATTCGAAATATTATGCCTACAGCGCATATATATGGTGTTATGATCCAGGAAATGATAACCGATGGTAAAGAAATAATTATGGGGATAACAAATGATCCTCAATTTGGCCATATGATAATGTTTGGGCTTGGTGGTATTTATGTTGAAGTAATGAAAGACGTTTCCTTTAGGATTGTGCCATTAAGTAAGGAAGATGTACATGAAATGGTTCATGAGATAAAGGGCTTTCCGCTTCTAAGAGGTGTTCGAGGAGAGGCTGAAGCTGATATAGAAGCTATAGAAAGATCTTTATTAATTCTTTCGCAAATGGCAGTAGATTTCCCTCAAATCATTGAAGCTGACATTAATCCACTTCTGGTTAAAAAAAGAGGGGAAGGAATAATCGCCATTGATGCGAGATTTACTATAGGAGGTAAATAAAATGGTCTCTTTGTATATAGGTTCTACAGGAGGTTATTCAGGTAAAAGTTTAGTATCGATGGGAATTGGATATAAATTAAAAAAAGACGGGTTCAAGATAGGTTATATGAAACCCGTGGGTATATTGCCTATAAAGGTAAATAATATACTTACGGATAACGACGCTTGGAGAATATATAGGGCCCTTGAATTGCAGGATTCCTTATCTGAGATATGTCCTGTGGTATTAACTCCGGAACTTGCTATAAAAAGCTATTTAAAAGACGTAAAAGGGCTTTTAAAGAAAATTATTAAATCATTCGATATCCTTTCGAAAGACAAAGAAGTCATGTTGATAGGAGGATATGGAAGCATTTATACAGGTAGTTTCCTTGGGCTTCAAGGAATAAAAGTAATAAAAAGTTTAAAAGCAAAAGCAGTTATTGTGGTTAAATATGAGGGAGAATATATAGTCGATTATGTTATGCAGGCAAGAAAAGATCTCGGGGATAGTTTTATTGGTATAATTTTAAACAGGGTAACGGAAGAATATAAGCGAAGTGTGGATGAATATGTTTTACCTTTTCTGAAAAGAAAAAAGATAGACGTGATAGGCATTATACCTCATGATTCAATAGTAGGCTCGATAACAGTTGAGGAGTTAAATGAGATGCTAGGTGGCAAGGTTTTATGTTGCCATCATAAGCTTAGCAATCTTGTTGAACAATTTTTGATTGGGGCTATGCAGGTTGACAAGGCAATCGAATATTTTAAAAGAACCAGAAATAATGCAGTCATAGTTGGTGGAGATAGGTCTGATATTCAATTGTCAGCTATTGAGTCAGGCTCTGTTTGCCTCATTTTGACAGGTGAACTTTATCCCAGTGAAATTATTATTTCAAGGGCTGAACAAAAAGATATCCCTATAATAGTAGTCCGTGAGGATACTTATACCATTGCAAAAAAGTTGGAGAAATTATCTGTTAGGTTACGACTAAGGGATAAGTCAAAAGTTGAAAGAGGAGTGAATTTAGTAATGGAAAAATTAGATTTCGATTTGTTATATGGGAAAATAGGTTTAAAATAAAACTTAAAATGTCCCCACTTTATTGATTTTTTCCTTGACATAAAGGTGTCTTTTAGTATATAAATCTGCATGAATATTTCTTTAAAACTTTCTGATTATTTTTGTCCTAATGAAACGTGTTCTGATTACGGAAAAAAAGGACAGGGAAATATCATTGTTTATCACAAATATGGAAAAGATAAGAGAAGACTTCTTAAATGTAAGACATGTAATCTGAGATTTTCTGAGAGACGAAGTACTCTCTTTTTTGGATTGCATACTAAAGAATCGAAGATAAAAGAGGTCATATTTCATCTTCTTGAAGGCATGAGTTTTAGAGAAGCGGCAATTGCATCAGGACTTGATAAAGATACAGTTCAAAGGATCTGGAAAAGATTTTTACTTTACTGTGAAGAAGTGATGAGTAATCTTTTAGAGGAATTTAACATAAAGCTTGAAGATTTGATAATTCTTTTACACAGTAGAATCCATAAAAAAGCGAGGAAACATGGGTAAGATTAAGGTTGCAATTGCAGGGGTTGGGAACTGTGCAAGTTCTTTAGTTCAAGGAGTAGAATATTATAAAAGACTTGGACATGATCATCCAGACGCTTCCTTGGGCCTGATGCATTACGATCTCGGAGGATATATACCGGCTGATATTGAATTTGTAGCAGCCTTTGATATTGACAAACGCAAAGTAGATAGACCGCTCAAAGAAGCAATTTTTGCTAAACCTAACTGTACGAAAGTAATTTATAAAGATTTTCCTGACATCCCAATTATTGTAAGAATGGGGAATGTTCTTGACGGTGTATCCAAACACATGAGGGATTATCCCGAGGATCAAAGTTTCGTTGTTGCGAAGAAAAAGCCATGTGATATTGAAAAGGTTTTGAAAGAGAGCGGTGCAGAGATTCTATTAAACTATCTTCCCGTGGGGTCTGAAAAGGCGACTGCTTTTTATGCAGAGGCTTGCCTAAAAAGTGGGGTGAGTTTTATTAATTGTGTTCCTGTATTTATAGCTTCAGACAAAAAATGGGCTGAACGATTTAAATCAAAAAACATACCCATAATAGGTGATGATATAAAAAGCCAAATAGGAGCTACAATAGTGCATAGGGCATTAATAAAGTTATTTCAGGACAGAGGGATTAAAATAGATAATACATATCAATTGAATGTAGGTGGTAATACAGATTTCTTGAATATGTTAAATCGCAACCGAGTTGTATCAAAAAAGATCTCAAAGACTGAAGCCGTTCAATCACAATTAAATAAACCTTTACAAGCTGATAATATCCATATAGGTCCTTCAGACTATGTTCCCTGGCTGATGGACAATAAAATCTGTTTTTTAAGAATTGAAGGAAGGTGTTTTGGAAATATTCCTGTAAATCTTGAGGTGAGACTCTCGGTAGAGGATTCCCCTAATAGTGCAGGGGTTGTTATAGATGCTATTAGGTGTTGTAAGATAGCACGGGATAGGAATATAGGTGGAGTCCTTATATCCGCGTCAGCATATTTTATGAAACATCCATTGATTCAATTTCCAGATGAACAAGCAAGAGAAATGGTAGAAGAGTTTATAAAGGGAAATAAAGAGAGGTAAATGTTAAGTGCCAAGTTAGGCCATTTCCTTGATAAACCGCTTAGTCCCTTTACAAAAAAAATACCTTTAAGTCCAAATTTTCTCACAGTAACAGGTTTTTTTATAACGGTTGTTGCTGCCTTTATTATCCCGCATAATCTTAAAATCGGGGGTATCATGATTTTAATTGGTGGAATTTTTGATATGCTTGATGGTATTGTCGCAAGAACAAAGGGTAAGGGCTCGCGTTTTGGTGCATTTCTGGATTCTGTACTCGATAGATATTCTGATGCCTTTATATTTCTTGCATTGGCATGGTATTTTGCAGAGAAAGGTTCCCATACAGGTGCTTTTATTTGTATCGGGATATTAGTAGGCGCTTTCTTAATAAGCTACACAAGGGCCAGGGCAGAAGGACTTGGAGAATCATGTCATGTAGGTATAATGGAAAGGCCTGAAAGGATTATTCTAATAGTATTTGCAATTTTGACAGGTTGGCTTATTCCTATTTTATGGATTATGTTGATACTCACGCATTTTACCGTTTTTCAAAGGATTATTTATGTAAGGAGAATGATTAAGGGTTAATTAGTATTTAAATCATCAGGGAGCTCAAAATAGATGCATTTTTTTATAGGGGAGAGATAAAGGTCACGTTTGATGCATACTCCAGCCTCTCCCCTCGCAGAACTATATGCAGAGCTTAATGCATTCAGACCTAAAAGCTCTCTTTCGAGCCATGCTGGGTCATTATTAAAATATTTACAATCTCTGCAAGTCATTTCCATTTATCTGAATTATAATCATATTTTTGGATTAATTTTTAAAATCCTGTAGCTGTCTTGTTTATCCAATAATTACCTAAGACCAAGATAGATAATACAAAACCAAGAACAGCATTAACGATAACGCCGATTGTAAACGCCCAAAAAGGTTTCTTACCCATTGCTGCTAATTCGCGGAATCTGGTTGTCAATCCTATGCTAAGAAAACAAAAGATAAATGTCCACGAACGCAGATTTTTAATAGGTTTTATAAGTTCAGGTTTAATTATTTTGTCATAATCCGTCATTGAGTAGCCAGATGCTATTATCGTGATAATAATAGATGCAACAAGAAACCCGAGGACAAATTTGGGAAATCTCCACCATATTTCTGCTAAATCAGGCTTTGCACCTGATTCTTCTTTCTCCCATTTAATACAGGCAATAACTGCAAATATGAATGACCATATGCCTAACCAAATATCTCTTCCTATAACCTTTATCAAAGTAAATGCCCTAATAGCAGGTTCTTCATTTCCGACCATATTGCCATAAGCGACAGCAGCGGCAAAACCTGCTGCATCCGCAAATTCTGATGATCCAACCCATGCTCCAACAGGTGCAGGATGAAGATTCAATAATTTCGAAAAATAGGGGATAAAGAATATCATAATTATAGCCCATATAGTTACAAGAGCAATAGCAACAGACACATGCTCTTTTTTAGCCTTTACAGCACCACCTACAGCTATAGCGGCAGAAACTCCACAAATAGCTCCGCCTACCCCAAGAACTGCACCAAATCTCCGGTCAAGTTTAAAAATTTTCGTTGCGGCAAAATAGATAGTAAGACATGTTGTGACAGAAATTATAGTTGCTTGTAAGAAAGCAACTGGACCAGCCCATATTATAAGAGTGAAAGGTAATGTTGCACCAAGTAAAACTATACCTGTTTTAATGTAGTATTCGACTCTGAATCCAGAGTCCATCCATTTAGGCAATCTCAAGATATTCGAAATAAGAAGTCCGAGTAAAAGCGCAACAAGTGGTGCCTCGAATCCATATTTATTGAGATGTTCGTATTCTCCAATGATGAAGGTGATAATTGAAAGGATATAGAGGAATATAAAAGAGGGTATATATTCAGATTGTTTGAACCCAAGAATCTTTGTGCTTATACCGAAGACTATCAACCAAATTATGAACTGTAAGATGTACCAACCAATTTTACTCGAGAAATGTTGAATGAGCTTTTCTGATTCTGTCCAAGTGGGTGGAAGAATGCTTAAGGACTTTAGGAAAGGATTTCCAGTATAAAAAAACGCTATAGCAGCGATAACAATACCAAGCCCAAGGTATATAGCCCACCAATCTTCTTTTAAATAAAGTTCTTTCCATCCCATAGGCTTTTTTACCTCTTCCATGATGTCCTCCTTCCTAAAAGGATTACTAAAGATAATTATTTAACAATAGGTTATCTCTCTAATAATTAAAAGTCAATATAGGTGTATAAGTTACATACATTTGTGATCTTCAAAATTATTTTTACACCCAAACACAGGAATAAAATATCCTAAAAAAACCTGCACTTCGGAAGTGCAGGTTTTAAATATAGATTTTTTTCGAGATAGTTTCTTCTTGAACAAGATAATCAAAATGTCGAAAAATTATATAAAATATAGTGAGAAGTTTGGGAAAAGACCTAAAGGCTTTTTGGATTATTGGATTAAATGATGCTTGAAGAAAAACCTATTCCGTGGATCTTATTTCTTGAAAAATATCCGGCCGGTAAAATATATCCTGTCAAGGATGTAATAGAAATTGATGGTCCGTTTTTCAACGTTTCAACACCAGATATCCGGATCTATTGTGATCATAAATCATGTAATGCAGAGCATTATTTCAAATATAGTGGTTTAAAGCTACCTGTAAACATCGGGAAAACCGGTGATTATATCCTCAAATATACCTGTAGCAATTGCGGTGTATCAGAGAGAATTATTAAAATTCATCTTCAAATAAACAGTCTTTTTGGAACTAATAAAGCAATGAAGTATTGAGAAGAAGTTATTTTTATTCATTAATTTCTTGGAGGGAAAACTAATGAGCATCATAAAGATAATGCCATGTCTCGATATGAAAAACGGAAGAATAGTTAAAGGAATTCATTTTGTAGATTTAAAAGATGCAGGTGATCCTGTAGAAAATGCTGCATTTTATGAAAAAGAAGGAGCAGATGAGTTAGCAATGCTTGACATAGCAGCAACCGTCGAAAACCGTAAAACAAGGCTTGAATGGGTCAAAAATGTCTCATCAGTCATAAGTATTCCGCTGACCGTTGGAGGTGGAATCTCAAGTCTCGAAGACATTGAACTTGTTATTAATGCAGGCGCTGATAAAGTGTCAATGAATAGTGCTGCTGTTAGAAATCCTGAACTTGTAAGGCAAGCAGCTAAAACATTTGGCTCAGAAAAAATTACGGTTGCTATCGATGCAAGAAGGAACAAAGAGATGCCTTCCGGATTTGAATTAGTTATATCAGGCGGAACGAAACCAGTTGGAAAAGATGCTGTTGAATGGGCAAGACAATGCCAAGATTTAGGTGCAGGAACAATACTTCCCACGAGCATAGACGGGGATGGAACACAAGCAGGTTATGATATTGAATTTACAAAAGCAATTTCTAATGCTGTTGATATTCCTGTAATCGCATCAGGTGGAGCTGGAAAACTTGAACATTTTCTCGATGCAGTAAAGCTCGCTGGCGCTGATATATTACTTGCTGCTTCAGTGTTCCACTACAGAATATTCAGTATAAGGGAAGTCAAGGAATACTTGAAAAAGAACGGTATAAAGGTCAACATTTAGGCTCATTTATGATAAGATATTCTTCTTTTTACAAGGATTATTAGTTTTAATGAGCAACTTTATCACAAACAGCCCCGCAAAGCTCCTCAAAAAAAAGACTTCTTGACCTGCTTTCAAAGAGTAAAGAGCTTAAATTCCTTGTCGGTTTCTTTTATTTCTTTGGACTCAGGGAATTGTACAAGGGTCTCAAGGATAATCCATCGGTAATATTAAAGGTTCTTGTAGGACTAAATGTTGACAAAACACTATATGGTATTATTGAACACGGCAGTAATGAAAGAGGCTTTTCTGATGAAGAGAGAGGCTTTATAGATATTTTACCTCTATTAAGAATTCCATCAACACAGAAGATTTTGACAACAAAGAGTTCTATGAACAGGTGAGGTTTTTTATTGAGCTAATAAAGAATAACCGTCTCATAATAAGAAAAACCTATGAACCCAATCATGCAAAGCTCTATATATTTAAGCTTGAACAAACACAGGTTGCAGGGGATGCCCTCTTTATTACAGGAAGCAGTAATCTTACATACTCTGGTTTAACCCATCCACAGGAGTTTAATGTAGAGATAAGTGATTATGGTGTGGATGAGGCAGAGAAGTATTTTGACGATTTATGGAAAACTGCAATACCAGTAACAGAGGATGATGTTACAAAAAGAAAGCTCCTCGATATCCTTGAGAAGGAGACACTTATTAAAGAGATTACACCCTATGAGGCATATGCCTTAGTGCTTAAGACATATCTTGATACATTTAAAGGAAAAGATGCTGGTCAAAGGCTTGTAAAGGTTTTACATGAGAATGGCTACAGACACTACACATATCAGTTTGATGCGATCAAACAGGCACTATCTATTATTGAAGAGAACAATGGTGTGATAATTGCTGATGTGGTAGGCCTTGGAAAGACTGTTATTGCCTGTGCAGTTGCTTTTGAGCTTAAAAAAAGAGGCATTGTCATTGCACCTCCCGGGCTCATAGGTGATGAGGCAGGCACTGAGGGATGGAACAAATACCTTGAACAGTTTCATCTTACAAAGCTTGGCTGGAAGGCCTTTTCACTGGGAAAACTAGAGGATGTAGCCGAGTATGTCTCAAGGGCAAAAGATATAGATGTTGTAATTATAGATGAGGCGCACAGATTCAGGAATCAGGATACAAAGGATTATGAACTCCTTAAAAATATATGCAGAAATAAGATTATAATCCTTCTTACTGCAACACCCTTTAATAACAGGCCCGCTGATATATTCTCTCTCCTTGGGCTCTTTGTTACACCAAAGAAATCCACAATCACCCTGACTGATAACCTTGAATTCAAGTTCACAGAATATAAAGGCATCTTTGACAGGCTCTCTTACATAAAGAAATATGCAAACTCCTTTGATATCAAAAAAGGCAGAGGGCAATTGCCTACTATAAGGCACTCTTTGGGAAAGATGAGATAGACCTCAATGATGTAAAAAGGCGCTCCCACTACCTTGCAAGACAGATTAAGGATACCATAGAGCCAGTCACAATTAGGAGAAACCGCCTTGACCTTCAAGAAAACCCCCATTATCGCGATGAAATAGATGAACTTTCAAAGATAGAAGACCCTCAAGAATGGTTCTTTGAATTGACAGGGAAGCAATCCGGGTTTTATGATAGGGTAATCAATGAATACTTTGCCCTTCCCGATGATGGGGGCTTGTTTAAGGGTGCAATCTACCGGCCTTTTATTTACAAAGTTGGCATTGATAAATTTGATGATCTTGCCCGTGAGGAAAACTTTCAGTATATCCAGCAATTTAACCTCTATGATTTTATGAGAAGGCTTCTTGTAAAGAGATTTGAAAGTTCCTTTGGTGCCTTCAGGCAGAGCCTTGAAAAATTTAAAGATATAAATGAGATAGTCCTCTCATTTATCCAAAGGACAGGCAAATACATCCTCGACCGTCAGCTTCTTGAGAGGATTTATGGTGGGGAGATTGAAGAGATTGAACACGAACTCAAAGAATATGCAGAGAGGATTAAAAATGGTGAATATCCAAAAAATCATGAGGTCTATGAGATAGAGAAGTTTAAAGACAGGAAGCGGTTTCTTTCAGATATTGAATTTGACAGAAGACTTTTTGAAGACATCCTGAAGGAACTTGAGGATTTAGACCTCGTAAGCCATGACCCAAAGGCTGAAACCCTTATACAGAAGGTAAGGAAAACCCTGATTGCAGAGCCCGAGCGAAAAATCGTCATCTTCTCTGAATAGATACCGTCAAATACCTTGCACCAATCCTTAAGGAGAGATTTAATAACAGGGTGCTTGTCGTAACAGGAGACCTTACAAGCTCAAAGACAAGGGAGATATATGCAAACTTTGATGCCTCCCTTCCTGAAGAAAAACAGGCTAATGACTATGAGATACTTCTTACAACAGATAAGATATCAGAAGGCTTTAATCTCAATCGTGCAGGTATGGTGATTAACTATGACATACCATGGAATCCTGTTCGTGTTATTCAGAGGGTGGGAAGGATTAATCGTATAAGCAAAAAGGTCTTTGATAGCCTTTACATTGTAAACTTCTTCCCTACTGAAAAAGGTGCAGACCTTGTTCATAGCAGAGACATTGTAGCCAATAAGATGTTTCTCATTCATAATGCCCTTGGTGAGGACTCAAAGATATTTGACATAGATGAAGAGCCGACTCCATCAGGTTTATACAGACGGATACAGCAAAACCCTGATTATCTTGAAGCAGAGAGTTTCTACACAAAGGTTTTAAAAGAATTTGAAAGTATTAAAGCCTCGGACCCTGATCTCATAGAAAGGCTTAAGGACTTTCCTCCAAGGGTCAAGGTGGCAAAGAGGTCTGATAAGGATGAGTTGTTTGTTGTAATCAGGAAAGGCAGGCTCTTTGTCCATTATAAAGACTACGATAATGACGAGGTAGGGCTTATAAACCTTGAGGATGCTATTGATAGACTTAAGCCCTCTAATCCTGATGAAGAGGCATTACCTTTAAGTGAGTGTTTCTGGGATGAGTATGAAGGGCTAAAAGACTTTCAGGGGAAGGGTACTATACGCCTCACAGAGCAGAGCATTGAGCAAAGGGCAATAAATAACCTTAAGGGCATTCTAAGGCTTGAAGGCATTGATGAGTTAATACCACCACATAAAGACTTTATAAGGATGCTCCTTGAAGACATCCTTGACCATGGCACACTCTCTGACTACACCTTAAGAAGGATAGCAAATCTTGATGTCAATAAAAATGACAGGATGCTGGAGGAGGTAAAGAGATTGAAGAGAGAAATCGGAGAAGATTATCTCTACAGGGAAAAAGAGAGGCTTAAGGAGATGAAAAAAGAGATAATAATAGCGATAGAGAATAGAACTAAGGATTTGCAGAAATTATGATACAATAGATAAAAGCTAAAATTAAGGAGGTTGCAAATGCGTTTATTGCCCGTAATTATAGAGAAAGACGAAGACGGTTTTTATGTTGTTGAGTGCCCTCTTTTTTCTGGTTGTTATTCACAAGGAAAGACAATAGATGAGGCTCTAAAAAACATCAAAGAAGTGATTGATTTATGTCTTGAAGAAGAAGAGAACAAACAGATACTGGAAGAATTTAATCCACAGGAGATAAGTTTTCACACCTTAACTTATGCCTAAACTCCCTGCTTCTTTCCTACATAAAATACCAGACAAAATACTCTTATTCCCTCTTGGAATTGTCATGGATATTTTCAGAGACAATATTTGAAAGAATTAGTCTTATTGACCTGCTTTCTTGTAAATACTACAATATCTATAAGGTTAGAGAACCTGACTTGCAACAGTCTCTATTTTAAGCGGACAGTAGTGGACGCAAATATCAAATTATCATGAATTAGTCTATTCTACAAAAACATATTTTGGAGTCCATTTTTATATGAGAAATATCTTAAGTACACAAGATAAAGGCTAAAGAACTTGTGCACATAGGGGTCATGCACAGGGTCTGCACAAGGGGGTCAGGTCTTGAAATATAAGAAATATAGAAGAAGTTATTTTATGGTGTAAAACGTAGGGACACTTCCCATATTTTTCGGGAATTTAATCGGGGCGGTTCTTTATAATTAAGGGTAAAGTCCCATTCGTTCCACCAGTTTCATGTTTATGCATACTTATCTTATAAAGTAAATTTAACAACGTCTTAGCCTGTTCATCAATGGTATAATTACGATGATTGAATCGCCATACATATTCAGCCGGATAAAGAGGGAGTCTCTCTCTGCGAATACCACCTTTAGAGGCAAGATTTCTCTTAAGATATCCCCAGAATCCTTCAAGGCCATTTATATGACCACCTCTTTTATCAGAGAACTCCTCTTTGTTATGTTCTACAAGGCGATGGATATACCCTTTAGCTGCAATACCAGTATAACCTCTCCATGTATCAGAATAAACTGTAGAACCTCGTTTTACTCTCTTTCGGATCAATGGCAAAAGAGTTTCAGATTCTACATCAGGAACAATCTCAGCCCATACATATCCATTACGACAAAAGATTCCAAATACTGGTTGTTTGGTTGTTCCCTTAAAGGTACAATAAATTCCATAGCATAGGGCACTGAAAATTCCATAGTCAAAAAACAACAAAAAACTAAATAATACCCTTCTTGAATACAGTCAAGGAGGGGCTATGTTAGGGGTAGCTATGTATACAACGATAAAGACATCTGTAAGTGAGATGTTACAGAGTCTTAATTTTTCAAAGGCAGACAACAGTT
>CAYOJI010000031.1:7393-20798 GCA_964404225.1 uncultured Nitrospiraceae bacterium | reverse complement strand
ACGTGTAGCGAGTTCAAAGGAGATTTTTCTTCCCAAAATTAGTCCTCCCTTATATTTTTTAGTTTGTATATTATACTATACTGGAAATATTAGAAAATATTAAATTTTATATATTAATGTTTTTAAGCTAAAAATGTTATATACGGGTGAGTGGATTTAACCCGAAGAACGAAAATATTGCTTAAAAATTTATTTAACTCAATAGTTATTATTTTTAACTATAAGAAATCCAGACTCGGATTTTAAACAAGTTTGATGTTAGTTACCAAAATAAAAATGGGCATCGACCTTGTTCGATGCCCATTTTAGTATTCTCAACCCTAATTACTTTTCACTCTTCTTTTCTTGTGTTACAGGTTTAATAGCAATGCTTTTTGCTATATTCTTGCCTTCAGATTCTGTATATTTCATGGTCACATTGTCACCGACTTTTAAATCAGCGAGGGTCTTGTTCTCTTTACCCATCATAATTTTTGTTTTATCAGTAACATTGGCAACAACCTCTTTAACCTTATCTCGAATTTTTTTCACCACCGTCACAGTCATTGCCTTTGTATCGACAGATGTGACCTCTCCTGTAATCTGTTTGACTTTTGGTTTTTCAATTGAAACAGGAGCAGTTGGTTTTTGTTCTTCTGCAAATGATAAAGCGAGGAAAGAGATTGTAAAGATCGCTGCCATTATAAAGGCTACTACCTTCTTCATTATGTTCACCTCCTTTCTTTAACTAAAAATCCACGCCACTACTCGGCACAAAGGAATATGAGAATTGTTGTGCCATACCCCGAAAGTGTTAGGCTGAATTTACTTCAGCTATAAAATTGAGAAAAGCAATAAATATGCCATTATATAAGGAACGAGGTATCTTATTTTTTGTTAAAAAGGATTTTCCTTTTTAGGAAACATTTTCCCTTTTAGGAAAATTGAGTTTATATTTTTCCCATCTGTACCAAAAGGTTTTATAACTCATTCCCAAAAGTTTCGCAGCCTTTGATACTACGCCATTTGCTTTATACATGGCTTTTTTAAGGAGTTCCTTTTCAAGCTCGTCAAAGTTAATACCTTCTTCGGGAAGATCAAAGTCTAATGTGTTATTATTTTGATAAAATTTTAATTCACTTTTTATATCCTTTAAAGAGATATTTTCTGTATCACACATCAGGATAGCACGTTCTATTACAGATTCAAGTTGCCTAATATTACCAGGCCAGTGATATTCTTTGAGTGCTTTTACTGCATTTTCGTCTATCCCTTTTATTCTTTTACCAAATTCTTGGTTATATTTTTTTATAAAGAAGTTTATAAGGTCAGGGATATCTTCTTTTCTTTCTCGTAAAGGAGGTAGTTCGATTGTTACAACTTTTAGTCTATAATAAAGGTCTTCCCTGAATTTTTTATTTGCGACCTCTTTTTCGAGTTCTTTGTTAGTTGCTGCGATTATCCTCACATTTACCTTAAGGTTTTCCCGTCCGCCAAGCCTTCTTATTTCTTTATCCTGAAGCACCCTCAAGATTTTGGATTGTGTCAGAAGGGGAAGATCTCCAACTTCATCGAGGAAGATGGTACCGCCGTTGGTAGCTTCAAATAGCCCTATATTTCTGGTTGAAGCACCTGTGAATGCCCCCGGCTCATAGCCAAATAGCTCACTTTCTATTAGATTTTCGGGTATCGCTGCGCAGTTTATGGCAGTAAAAGGTTTTGCCCTTCGCGGACTGTTATAATGGATAGCTCTTGCTATAAGCTCTTTCCCTGTCCCACTCTCACCAAGTATTAGTACAGTAACGTTACTTGGACTGACCTTTTTTAAAACCTCGACTGCTTCGATCATCTTTCGAGAATTACCAACTATCCCTTCTATCCTGAATTTATCAAATAGGGCCTTCTGAAGCAACAAGTTTTCTTTAAGAAGTTCAGCTTTTTCAGCAGCTCTTTTTATAGTTATGAGGAGTAAATCTTTATCAAGAGGTTTGGTTAAGTAATCAAATGCCCCTTTTTTAATCGCATTTACAGCAGATGAGATAGTCCCATAAGCTGTCATAACAATAGTCGGAGGCTTGAAAGGTTTTTCGGGAAGGGATTCTATTAATTCTATTCCATCAATGCCTTCCATTTTTAGATCAGTTAGAATAACATCAGGGTGAATTTCTTTAACAAGACTTAGCGCTTCTTCGCCCGATGAAGCAGAATGTGTTTCGTAGCCTTCCTCATCAAGGATAGTTTTAAGGATATCCCTTTGTAAAGGTTCATCATCTACAATCAAAATAACAGACAATCTTGCCTCCTAAATAAATTCAGATCAAAGATTCAATGTTATCGTTACTATACTTCCTTTGCCTTCTACACTATCGAAAAATATTTTACCTCCGTGTTCTTCGATAACCCTTTTTGCCATGGAAAGACCGAGTCCGAGACCAGAGCTTTTAGTTGTAAAAAAGGGGTCAAAGATCTTTCGCAGATTCTCTTTTGAGACGCCAATTCCTGTGTCCTCGATAGTGATCAGAATTTTATTGTCAGATGTAGTGGTTTTTATAGTTATGGTGCCTTCTGACGAGATTGCTTGAAATGCATTTAGTATTATATTAAATATACTAGTTTTAATTAACTCAGGGTCAGCACTAATTTCAGGAACTTTCTCAAGATTTACATTAATGTTTATATGATCTTTTTCTGCCTTCGCCTGAATGATAGATACAATTTCATTAATCAGATCATTAATATTAATCCTTTTTAAATTTAATTTAAGTGGTTTACCATAGTCGAGAAAATCGCCGACAAGTTTGTTAAGTCTATGAATTTCGTGTTTTATGCCTATGATAAGAGATTCAAAGGCTTCTTTTTCCTTTGCTTCAAGTGGAGAATATTTATTTTTCAAATGATCTATCGATAGACTAATAAAATTGAGGGGATTTCTTATTTCATGTGCTATGCTTTTTGCCAATTGAGCAATACCCGAAAGATGTTCGACTTCCCGTAGTTTTTGCTCAAGTGCGCGTTCTTCACGCAATTTTTTTATTAAAAAATTAAAACTTTGCATTAATTCACCAATCTCATCTTTTCTATCCGTCTTAAGCTCTATTGATAAATCACCGGCTGTTACTCTTTTAGCAGCATTAACGATATTGTAAATTGGTTTGGTATACATAAATGAAAGGAAGATAGCAAGGAAGATACCAACAAGAAATACAAATGAAGTGGCGATTATCCTTTTAATAGCATTGCTTCGTAGTATTTCGGAAAAATCCTCTGCATTTATCTTGAGATGGATATACCCATAGTGTTCATTTTCAGCAATTATAGGTAAGATAAGATTGTAGACTTTACCTTCCTTTGAAATGGGTTCACCCTGATCTGCTTTTATGATTCGCTCTTTCTTAAGGGGTTCTATCTTTTCTCCTATTTTTTTTGGATTTGTACTTGCAATAATTTCATCTGTATTACTTATAATCGAAATTTCCCTTACTCCCTTTGCATTAAGTTGTTGAAGATATTTTTGAAGCCTTGCTTCGTCTGAATAATTGATATTTGTAACCTCTTCAACCCCTACCTGGATTGCTTTAGAAAGTTCTGCCGTCTGATTTTCTATTTCAGCAAGTAATGCTTTTTCCGATTGAGAATAAAGAAGTAACATGACCAAGACGAGGATTAAACTGAGAAAAATCATCATCCCTATCAATTTTTTATTCAATGACAGATCAAGGAAGTACTTTTTTATTAGCATAATGTATTTTATATGTGCTGGTTATCTTTTAGTCAATACAAACCAACGAGATGGATTTTTGGATATGGGTTAAACCTAACTAAATTCGAATGGCGTTAAAATTAGATTAAATTTAAAGTCCAATATATTTAATAGAAAAATCCTTTTGATCACCTTTATATGTTTCCCATTGGATATTTATATTCGAAACCTTAGCACCAGGAGGACCTACAAAGCACTCTTTTATTGCTTTTTCAATCGCCTCCTTTTCCCCTTCAAATAATGCCTCTACCCTACCATCCCTCAGATTTCTTACCCAGCCTTTTAATCCTAAATTTTGTGCAAGCTCTCTTGTAAAAGCCCTATAAAAAACACCTTGAACCCTTCCCTCTATGAACAAATGTGCCCTTGCCTTCTGCATGTTAAATTATACCATAATTCGAGTTTACTTCCATCTTGAGAAACACAATTTATTCGGTTTAAGTATACGAATATCCGAGATGAATTCTTTAAATTAATTAAAAAGTCATATTCTTATTTTTGACAAGTTTGAATTAAAATATAATTTTGTATGTCTAATAAATATTTTTTAAGACAGAGGGTATATTGAAAGGTATTTTTCTTTATGGTATTTTGAATGAATGCTTAAGAAATTGTGGATTAAAAACCTTGCCATTATTGATGACCTAAGAGTAAGGTTTGAGAAGGGGCTTAATGTTCTCACAGGTGAGACAGGTGCTGGGAAGTCTATAATCGTCGATTCATTAAGTCTTGCCCTTGGAAGTCGAGCCCAATCAGATTTAGTAAGAACCGGAGAGAAAGAAGCGATTATAGAAGCAATTTTTGAATTAGAGGGGATAGAAGAACTCCCTGATATAGGTATAGATATGTCTGAAGAGATTATAGTGAGGCGTGTTGTTTCTTCAACTGGTAAGAGCAGGGCTTATATAAATGATATGACAGTGAGTCTTCAAACCCTCGCAGAAATTGGTAGAATACTTGTTGATATCCATGGGCAACATGAGCACCAAAGTCTTTTCTCAGTTGATAAGCATATAGATTTTATTGATTTATTTGGGAGACTTCAAGATGAAAGAAAGAAGGTTGAGTTGCTTTACAAGGAGGTTCAGAGATTAAAGACAGAGGAATCTGATTTAAAAAACAAGGCCAGAGAAAGAGCGCAGAGAATTGATTTATTAAAATTCCAAATTAACGAAATAGAGACAGCTTCTTTAAGGGTTAATGAAAAAGAGGAATTGACAGAAGAAAAAAATATCTTATTGCATATGGACAGATTAAAGGAATTAGCCGAAACAGCATATTTGACTGTTTACGGAGAAGAGGGTTCGTGTTTAGAAAAGCTTGTGAATGTTATAACAAAGGTAAAAGAAATGACAAAAGTAGATAAAAGTTTTTCTGAGATATTGCATATGTTCGAGGAAGCAAGGGTTTTGATAGAAGATGCATCTTTTGCCCTCAGGGGATATAAGGATAGAATAAATTTTGAGCCACAAAGGCTTGCAGAAGTTGAAGATAGATTAGATTTGATAAAAAGGCTTGAGATGAAATATGGTGAGGGTGTCGAAAATATAATCAAATATAAATATGAAGCTGAAAAGGAACTAAAAGGTCTCGAGGTATTTGAAGAAAGACTCGATAGGATAGAGGTAGAGCTTAAAGAAAAAGAGGATCTGTTGATCCAATATGCAAGAACTCTTTCTGAAAGGAGAAAGAAGGTAGCAGAAGAACTTGAAGAGTTAATAAAAAATGAACTTAGAGAACTTGCCTTTAATAATGCAGAATTTGTTATAGATATAAAGGAAGAACCCATTTCTTCCTCTGGTTTCGATAAGATTGAATTTCTTTTTTCTGCAAATTTGGGAGAACTTCCTAAACCCCTTGCGAAAATTGCCTCTGGTGGAGAGTTATCCAGAGTTATGCTTGCATTAAAAAGTATACTTGCAAATTTTGACAGCATCCCTGTTTTAATATTTGATGAAGTTGATGCTGGTATAGGTGGAAGGACAGCAAAGAGTGTTGGAGAGAAATTAAAAAAGCTCTCTCGTCAACACCAAGTTATCTGTACAACCCATCTCCCACAGATAGCTTCAAGGGGAGATTTCCATTTGAAGATCGAAAAAAGACAGAAGAATGAGAAAGTAATCGTTGAAATTTTTGAACTTCAAGGTAGAGAAAGGATTGACGAGATCGCACGTATGTTAAGTGGTAGAATAACCGATTTATCCTTAAGGCATGCTAAAGAACTACTTGAGGGTGTTTAATGAATGGTATGATAGTAATAGATAAAGAGCTTTGTAAGGGTTGTAAATACTGTGTAGAAGTGTGTCCTTTTGAAGTTATCGTCATCGAAGATAATTTTAATCAGAAGGGTTTTTTCCCTGCATCGCCTTTACATATGGAGAGGTGTACAGGATGTGGGATGTGCGCGGTGATGTGTCCCGAAATAGCCATAGAAGTTTATAAGAAAGAAGAATAATAGTTGTGCAAAAAAAATATGCTATAGGCATAGATCTCGGAGGTACAAATCTTAGAGTTGCATTGGTTTCAAGTGGAGGAGAAATTATACAGAGGATTAAGGAGACTACTTCTGAAGAAATTTTAGGTAGCCTATTAAAGGCAATAGATAGTCTTTTTTCTGATGATGTTGTTGGTATTGGAATAGGAGTGGCTGGCCTTATTAGCAGAAAAGAAGGTAAGGTTTTAAGCTCACCCAATTTACATCAGGTAGAGCAAATCAATCTTGTAGATGAGATTAAGAGAAAATTTGATGTCCCTATTTTGATTGAGAATGATGCAAATTCTGCGGCATATGGTGAGATGTGGGTCGGAGCTGGTAAAAAATTTTCGAGTTTTGTTCTTTTCACATTGGGAACGGGAATAGGAGGAGGCATAATCTATAAGAAAAAACTCCTAAATATTTCTGCAGAGATAGGCCATATGAGCATCAATGCTGAAGGTGACAAATGCCCGTGTGGCAATTATGGTTGCCTCGAATCTTATGCCTCTGCAAGGGCGATATTATCAAAGACAGTATTTCATCTCGAAAAAGGACGTGAAAGTTCACTCAAAGGATATTATGAAGGCAACATATATAAGTTGACAGCAGAAGATGTTTATAAAGCAGCTCTTGATGGAGATAACCTTGCGAGAGAAATGTTTAAGAATGCAGGGAGATATCTTGGTGTAGGCATTGCGAATATAATAAATATCATGAGCCCAGAAGCGATTGTGCTTTCAGGTGGACTCGTAGGGGCTTGGGAGATATTTATACAGGAAGCTATTAGAGAGGCATCAAGAAGGGCATTCAAAGAACTTTATGATAAAGTAGAAATTTTACCCTCCATTCTTATGGATGACGCTGGTGTAATAGGCTCTGCAGGGTTAATATTTCATCGTATTAGCCTATAAAATTTGTAAATAATACAGGTTAGTCAACAGTTAGGAGGACTTTATATAATGAGAGATAAAAAAAGGCTATTAAAAGAATATGTAGAAGCAATCTTTACTGCTCTTATTCTTGCACTTTTGATAAGGACATTTGTTGTGCAGGCATTTAAAATACCATCTGGTTCAATGATCCCCACACTTTTGATTGGTGATCATATCTTAGTTAATAAATTTATATATGGTACAAAAATTCCTTTTTCGGATAAACGTATTTTAATATTTAGAAAACCACAGAGAGGAGATATAATAGTATTTAAATATCCAGAAAACCCTAAGAAAGATTTTATAAAAAGGGTTATTGCTGTAGAAGGGGATGTGATCGAGGAAAGAAACAAAATAATATATATTAACGGAACGCCAATTAAAGAACCGTACGCATATCACCATGACAGATATATTAAATCAAGGGAATTTGATCCAAGAGATAATTTTGGTCCAATAGTTGTTCCTCGCGGTAAAGTATTTGTAATGGGGGATAATCGAGATCAGAGTTATGATAGCCGATACTGGGGATTTGTTGACCTAAAAGAGGTTAAAGGTAAGGCATTTATTATATACTGGTCATGGGACCCTGATGATTGGGTCAGATTTGGAAGGATAGGGAGGTTGATACAATGAAAAAATTAAAAGAAGGGGGATTTATTAGATTTGTTATTGTAACGGCCCTTCTTGCATTTTGTGTATATGCCGGGATAAAGTTCGGGATGCCATATTATAGGTATTCAGCATTTAAGTCAGATGTAAAAGAGTTTGTGAGAATAAGTATTGGAGATGTTGAAAAAACCAAGGCTCAGATATTCGAGAGGGCAAAGGAGCTTAGGCTTCCAATCGAAGAAGAGGATATTAAGGTGACAAAAACAGAAAAATTAGTACGCGTAAAAACTGCATGGTCAGAGACAGTCGATCTTTTGGGAGTATATCAAAAGACATTAAAATTTGATATAGATGTTGAGGAATAATGTGTTTACAGGCTTAATAATAGAAATGGGTGAAATAGTATCAATCAAAAAAAGAGGTGGTAATGCTGTTCTTTTACTCAAATCAAAGGATGTTTCAGTTAAGGCGAAGATAGGAGACAGTATATCAGTGAATGGTGTATGTTTGACGGTGGTAAACAAGGTCAGAGATGAAATTTCCTTTGACCTTTCTGAAGAAACTATTAAAAGCACAAATCTTGGGAGCCTTAAAACAGGGGATAAGGTAAATCTTGAACCTTCTCTTACACCAGAATCAAAGATTGGGGGGCATTTTGTAACAGGGCACGTTGATGTGGTTGGGAAGATTAAAAAGAAAACAAAAATGGGTGATATGTTAAAATTTGAGATTGAAATACCCAAAAACCTAAAGGACTTTTTTGTAAGAAAAGGTTCAGTTGCAGTGGATGGAATAAGTCTAACAGTTGTTGATATCTACGAAGATAGTTTTACAGTCGTAATCATTCCGCATACAGCAAAGATGACAACACTGGGATTTAAAGGGGTGGGTGATTTAGTTAACATAGAAGCGGATATTTTAGGCAAATATGTTGTAAAATTTTTAAAAAGAAGTGAAGATGATAATTTAAAGTTTATGGATACATTGAGAAGGGGTGGGTATACTTTTTAGGGGGTTAAACGATGGCGGAATATAAATTTAATACAATTGACGAAGCACTTGAAGATTTAGAAAAAGGCAAGATGGTTATCCTTGTTGATGACGAAGACAGGGAAAATGAGGGTGATTTATGTATGGCAGCGGAAAAGGTGACGCCAGAAGCAATTAATTTTATGGCTAAATATGGGAGAGGTCTTATTTGTTTATCTCTTACTCCTGAACGTGTAGAAGAACTTAAACTACCCATGATGACGGATGAAAACACTTCACCTTTTGGCACTGCTTTTACAGTTTCTATAGAGGCTAAAAAGGGGGTTACAACTGGGATTTCAGCTGCGGACAGGGCTACGACCATATTAACAGCAATCGACCCTAAAACAAAGCCTGAAGACCTTGCAAGACCAGGTCATGTTTTTCCGTTAAAAGCAAAACCCGGAGGAGTCTTACAAAGGGCTGGTCAGACAGAAGGTTCTGTTGATTTAGCTAGACTCGCAAGATTATATCCTGCCGGGGTTATTTGCGAGATTATGAACGATGACGGCACGATGGCAAGAGTACCACAACTAATGGAGTTTGCAAAAAAACATAATCTTAAAATAGTCACGATAAAAGATATTATTAAATACAGAATGAGAACAGAGTCTTTTGTCAAAAGGCTTGTAAATGTATCGCTACCCACAATATATGGAGGAGATTTTAATGTCATTGCATACACGAATGATATAGATAATAATATTCACCTTGCCCTGGTAAAAGGAGAAATAAGGCCAGATGATGAGGTTCTTGTTAGAGTCCATTCACAGTGTTTAACAGGAGATGTCTTTGGGTCCCAAAGATGCGATTGTGGGGAACAGCTTCATAAGGCAATGGAAATGATTAAAAACGAAGGCAAAGGTGTTATTCTTTATATGAAGCAGGAAGGCAGGGGCATAGGTTTAATTAATAAACTCAAGGCATATGAACTTCAAGATAAAGGTCTTGATACGGTTGAGGCTAATATAAAGCTTGGGTTTAAACCTGACTTGAGAGATTATGGTATAGGTGCGCAGATATTAGTTGATCTGGGCGTTAGAAAGATGAGACTTATGACGAATAATCCAAAGAAAATTGTGGGGTTAGAAGGTTATGGATTGAAGGTGGTGGAAAGGGTTCCAATAGAGACAAAACCTCATGATAAAAACTTTCTTTATCTTAAGACAAAGAAGAAAAAACTCGGACACATGCTGGATAGCGTGTAAAAAAGGGAGGGTTTTATGAAAGTCATCGAAGGCGAGCTATATGCAAAGGGTTTAAAGTTTGCAATCGTGGTTAGTAGATTTAACGAGTTTATAACTGAAAAGCTTCTTTATGGTGCAAAAGATGCATTAACAAGACACGGTGTAAAAGAAGAAGATATAGATATAATAAAAGTTCCCGGGTCTTTTGAGATACCAATGATAGCCAAAAAGATGGCCTTGAAGGGGACTTACGATGCAATTATATGCCTTGGGACAGTTATAAGAGGTGCTACCCCTCATTTTGAATATGTTGCTGCGGAGGTATCAAAGGGAATTGCGTTGGTAACTATTGAGACAGGTGTACCTGTAGCTTTTGGAATTATAACATCAGATACCATAGAGCAGGCAATCGAAAGGGCAGGTACAAAAAGTGGGAATAAAGGCTGGGATGCTGCTTTATCAGCGATAGAAATGGCACAACTTCTAAAGAAGATATGAATGAATCTTTACTTAATCAATAAGCATGGAAGAAAGTCTTTTCTTTTAAGAGATTATTATTTCTCAATTTATCAATGAAACGTCGTAAGGCTCGAGAATATGCACTCCAATTGTTATTCCGTGTTGATTTTACGGACAAAAAGATTGAGAGAGAAGACCTCGAAGAATTTTGGGCAGACAAGAATGAAGATGAAGATGTTAAGAGATTTGCTGAGGAACTTGTTTTTGGGACATTAAGCAAGATTGATGAAATAGACAAGGCGATAGAAAGATTTGCTGAGAACTGGACATTAGAAAGGATGGCTGTGGTGGACAGAAATATCTTAAGATTTGCAACCTATGAAATATTTTATAAAGACGATATACCTTCTGCTGTAACAATAAATGAGGCATTAGAAATAGCAAAAAAATATTCCTCCTCGGAATCAGCCCCTTTTTTGAACGGTATTCTCGATAGACTTTCAAAAGAGGCAGGAAAGGTTTGATGCTTTTTGCGGTAATATCCGATGTGCATTCAAATCTTGAAGCACTGGATAGGGTTTTAGACGATATAAGACAGCGAAAGATAAAAGATATCTTTTTTCTTGGAGATGCTGTTGGATATGGTCCTAATCCAAATGAATGTGTAGAAAGGCTTTCCAAAACCTGTAAAATTCTACTGGCAGGGAATCATGATTGGGGTGCGCTGGGATTAACTAATATAGCCTATTTTAACGAATATGCAAGGTTTGCCATAGAATGGACTCGAAGCGTATTGACTGAAGAAAACAAGAAAACTCTTAGGTCTTTTCCTATTAAGAAGGAATTTAATAGAATGCTTTTTGTCCATTCCACACCTAAGGAACCAGAAGAGTGGCATTATCTATTATCTTTATGGGATGCAGAAATAAACTTTCAATATTTTGATAACAGCATGTGTTTTCTCGGGCATAGCCATCAACCTTTTATTATCGAGAGATTACCATCTGGAGAACTTATTACATATCGTGAGAAGGCGCAAATTATCCCAGGCAACAGATATATAATAAATGCCGGGAGTGTAGGACAACCACGCGATGGTGATCCGCGAGCATGTTACGTCGTAGTTAGTTATAATGATATACAGATTATAAGAGTTCCTTACGACATTGAAATGGTACAAAATAAGATGCGTAAAGAAAGACTACCAGCGTTTCTAATAGAAAGGTTATCGTTAGGAAGGTAATTTATGAGAAGACGGATGCTGTTTATAGCCTTATTAATTCTGTTAAATTTCATTTGTTTTTTTGATACTTCTTATGCAGAAGAAAATCCTTTGACTATTCTAAAAGACGAAACCCTTTCCTTTTTTAATCCGATTGAAGGTGAAATTATAAAAATAGACGGCAATAAAGTAATGCTTAATCTTGGCTTAAAGGATTCCATAAAGAATGGCATGAGGGTTAACATCTTTTTAGAAGAAGCACCGTTTAGACATCCTGTGACAAAAGAACCTTTGGGTTTTGCAGAATTGTTCAAAGGTAAAATCGAGATAAAAGAAGTAAATTCCGATTTTTCTATTGGCGAGGTCATTGAAGGAGAAGCAAAAGAAGGATATAAGGTTAGGATTTCGGGAATCAAGGTAAACCTACTTTTTAGTCAATCACCTGATATAGATTGGTATCTTTCAGACTCATTATACAGAGCGCTAAAGGAGAGTGGAAGATTTAACATTATAGATATTGATATTGAAACTGATGATGAAGCAAAGATTATCGAAGAAGGTAAAAGACTTAATGCCGAAGTTGCACTTCTTTTGACGGCAAATTCTACAGATTCAGGAACCTATCTTAGGGAAAGACTTTTTTGGATTCCAGATGGCGTTAAGTTTCTTGAGAAAGAAATCAAGCTCGACGATAAGACTATAAAAGATTTACATTTTGGCAAAGACTTTTTTGCTTCACTTAAAGAAGGCCCCCTTTTAAAAATAGATTTACCTACTGAAACAAAACATATCGTTACAGGTGATATAGATGGAGATAAAAAAACAGAGCTTATTATAGGTTCGGAAAGGGAGATTAATTTTTATAAGCCGGGGGTTGAACTTCAACCTGCGATTGGAGGTTTAAAAATAAGGATATCTTCTGATGAAACTTGTATTTGGCTTGATTCAATTGATCTTAACAGAAATGGTAAAGACGAAATAATCTTAACTTCATTAAAAGACAATGTCATTGTTTCACGTATATACGAATTTAAAAATGATGGGTTCATCCTTTTAAATGAGAGTGAATTATTTATGAGAAGATTGGGCAATAATCTTATAGCTCAATCTTATTCACCCTCTGAAGGCTATCAGGGAAAAGTATTTTATATAGAGTTCGACGGTGAATATAAAAAAGGCGAGGAGATTTATTTGCCCAACGGTATTAATATATACGATTTTATTTATCTCGATGATCCAAAAATAGGCAGATTAATACTTGCATACGATAATGAATCTTTAAGCTTATATAACGACAAGGGGATGAAAATATGGAGTAGCCCTTCTTCTACAGGGGGTGCTATAAAGACATTTATTAAACGTTCACCGACTGTAATGATTGACAGAGGAGAATGGTCCGTGAAGGATAGACTATTTAATTTTGGCAATAATAATGTAGTTTATGTCAAGAGGATACCATTATTAGAAATGGTTAAAGGGTTTGGATTCAAGAGTTCACAGATAAGGAAGTTATGGTGGAATGGACTTTCGATGGAAGAAAGTGTTTTAATAGATAATATAAAAGGTACTGTCCTTGATTATACAATAGAAGGGGATAATATATTCGTCCTCACAAAACCGCTGTTTGGTATAAAGGCTGGTAATATTTTAAAAGGATCGAATCCTTTAGGGACAATTCTCTATTTATTTATTGAGAGGGGATAGATAAAAGGTCATGTTATTTTCAGGTTGTATACCAAGACATATAGG
>CAYOJI010000031.1:0-7379 GCA_964404225.1 uncultured Nitrospiraceae bacterium | reverse complement strand
TTATTATGGATGGTAACGGGAGATGGGCTGAATTAAGGGGTTTGCCTCGAATCGAAGGTCACAGACAGGGAGTTGAAAGGTCTAAAGAGATTATCGAGGCATCTGCAGAAATAGGGTTAAAGGTTTTAACATTATATGCTTTTTCGATAGAGAATTGGAGAAGACCTTCATCAGAGGTGTCTACCTTGATGAAATTACTCGAAGCATATTTGAAAAAAGAAATTGAAATTATTGCTAAAAAAGACATCATTTTTAGAACAATAGGTGAAATAGAACTACTACCAGAACATATTCAAAAAGTAATAAATGAAGCTATTGTCAGGACATCTAAAAATAAGGGTATGGTTCTCAACCTGGCTTTAAGTTATAGTGGACGTAATGAAATTTTACGCGCTGTTAAAAAGGTTTTAAATGAAGGCTTAAAGCCTGAAGAGATTACAGAGGAGGTCTTTAATTCATATCTTGATACGGCAGGTCTACCTTCTCCTGATTTAATTATAAGGACGAGCGGAGAAATGCGTATAAGTAATTTTTTACTATGGCAGAGTGCATACTCAGAGTTTTATTTTACAGATACTCTATGGCCTGATTTTACGAAGGATGAATTTCTTCTTGCTATACAGGATTATCAGCAAAGGGAGAGAAGATTTGGCGCTGTCATTGTGAGGTCTAATGCACCTTAAAAGGGTTATCATTGCTGTTATTTTTCTTCCAGCCATTTATTTCTATGTAATGCATCTTCCAGCAATATATTTTCTTTTGATATTAGTTCTTGTCTCTTTATTGGGTATGTTAGAATTTTACTCAATATATCACGTAAGAGGGATATTGCAATATATATGTTTACTTTTAGGGTCACTAATTATTATTTCTTCTCAATTATATGAGAATTATTTTATAGATATACTTATATTTTCAGTTATTACAATTTTGTGTATTAGACTTTTAGCAAAGAAAAATCCTGTTTCAGCACTTCATGATATATCAACTCCCATCCTTGGAATTCTCTATATTCCGGTCCTGCTTACATATCAAGTCCATTTAAGAGAATTCGGTCCCGAATGGATAATATTTCTTTACGCATCTGTATGGATGGCAGATTCAATTGCTTATTATATAGGTACGTTTTTAGGAAAAAGAAAGCTTTATAAAGAGGTAAGTCCAAATAAAACTGTTGCAGGTGCTATTGGTTCACTGATTGGTGGTGTACTTGCTTCGGTAGTTTTAAAGATTATCTTCTTCCCTTTACTTGGTATCTTCTCTGCGATATTGATGGGTGTAATAATCGGTTCCGTTTCTATAATAGGTGACCTTATAGAATCAATGTTCAAACGTGATGCAGGTGTAAAGGATTCAGGATTTTTAATTCCAGGACATGGGGGTATTCTGGATAAGATTGATGGTGTTTTACTTGCTGGTCCGATACTATATTGGATAATAGATTTTTTAGATTTAATGAAAAATTAAAATTAAATGAAACGTATTACGATTCTTGGCTCAACAGGTTCTATAGGGAGAAATGCACTTGACATAATTGCTCGCCATAGGGATAGATTTAAAGTTGCTGTATTAACAGCAGGTGATAATATCAATTTACTCGAAAAACAGATAAAGATATTTTCTCCTAAGCTTGTAGCTTTAGCCAGTGAAAAAGCAGCTGAGAAGTTGAAAAAAAGACTTAAAAAATATTCTTTGAAGATTGATATATTATATGGTTTGGAAGGTATCTCAGAAGCTGCGGCATATAAAGAGTCAGATTTTGTCCTTTCAGCTATTGTTGGAGCTGCGGGACTTATTCCAACTCTCTCTGCTATTCGTGCAGGAAAAACTATTGGACTTGCTAATAAGGAAACACTTGTAATGGCTGGTAAGATTTTAATCGAGGAATCGATGAAGGCGGGGGTAACCATTCTTCCAGTGGATAGTGAGCATAGTGCAATATTTCAATGCATCGAAGGCTATAAAAAAAGTCAAATAAAGAGGATAATATTAACCGCTTCAGGTGGACCTTTTGCTGGTAAAAATAAAAGATACCTTGAAGGCATTAGTCCTAAAGAGGCTTTAAAACACCCGAGCTGGAAGATGGGGGAAAAAATAACTATAGATTCAGCAACACTAATGAATAAAGGATTCGAAGTAATAGAAGCACATTATTTGTTCGGGATACCACCAGATAGAATAGATGTACTCATACATCCAGAAAGTATTATTCATTCTATAGTCGAATTTATTGATGGAAGTTGTATGGCGCAGCTTTCGGTGCCTGATATGAAAGGACCAATTGCATATGCCTTTACTTATCCTGATAGACTCGAAAATGTCTTAAAAGAGTTAGACCTCGGAAAGATAAGGTCTTTAAGCTTTAAAAGACCCGATATAAGGTCTTTTCCATGTCTTTCTTATGCATATAAAGCACTAAAGGCAGGTGGCACAATGCCTGCAGTAATGAATGCAGCAAATGAAGTTGCTGTCAAGGCATTTCTTAAGAGAGAAATAAAATTTACAGATATACCTGTTATAATTAATAAAACAATGAAAGCCCATGAGGTAGTGCTTGAATCAAATCTTAATACTATCATGGAAGCTGATGCATGGGCAAGGAAAAAGGCAGAAGAATTAATTAAATATTAAACGAAAGATCGATAAAGAATGAAATGACATTATTATATGCAATAATTTTACTCGGTATCATAATATTCGTTCACGAGCTCGGCCATTTTTTAATAGCCAAACTTATGGGCGTGCGGGTTTTAAAATTTTCTCTTGGATTTGGTCCAAAGCTAATAGGGAAAAAATTTGGTGAGACAGAATATTTAATATCCTATATACCTTTTGGTGGATATGTAAAGATGTTAGGAGAAACGCAAGAAGACGAACTTACCGATGAAGAAAAACGATTTGCATATAATCATCAGCCTGTGTGGAAAAGATTTATGATCGTTTTTTCGGGTCCATTATTTAATATACTTTTCGCTTTGATTATTTTCTTTTTTATTTTTATGAGTGGTTTTCCTGTATTGACACCAGAGATAGGAAGTATAGCACCAGATTCACCAGCTCAAACGGTAGGTCTTAAGGAAGGCGACATGATTTTGAAAATCAATGGTTTAGATATTAAACAATGGGATGAAATGACCAAGATAATCCATAATAGCCCCGAGGTACCACTTAATCTAAAAATTCAAAGAGATAACAAAACATTAGACGTAAAAATAATTCCTGAAAGAAAAAAAATAAAAGATTTCTTTGGGGAAGAGAGAGAAGTGGGTTTAATAGGGATAAAGCCTTCTGGTAAGACCTTCGTTAGACAGGATAATTTTATCAAGGCTTTTGAAAATAGTATAGTAAGAACAGTAGAAATATCGGTATTAACATTTATATCGATATTAAAGCTTATTCAGAGGGCAATCCCTATGGATACAATAGGTGGTCCTATACTTATAGTTCAGATGGCAGGTGAACAGGCTTCTCAAGGATTACTAAATTTTTTCATATTTATGGCTATCATAAATGTCAATCTTGGTGTCCTCAATCTTTTACCTATCCCTGTGCTGGATGGTGGTCATATTCTATTCCTCATAATAGAAGCTATAAGACGAAAACCGCTTAATGAAAAAATTTTAACCATCAGCCAAAGGATTGGGCTTGCTTTTATCATATCTTTAATGCTCCTTGTTTTATATAACGATATTATGAGATTAATTACGGGCAAACAATTCCAATAAATGAAACATGTCTTCTTTAAAAATTCAGATTTCAGCAGGGGGAATAATTTTTAGAAGAAACAAAGAAGACACAGAAATAGCTATGGTTTCAGTTAAAAACGGAAGGGTCTGGTGTCTTCCAAAAGGTTTAATCGATGAAGGAGAAAAGCCGGAGGAGACCGCTGTTCGTGAGGTGAGAGAAGAAACAGGACTTAAGGGTGAGATAATAGAAAAGCTCGGCGAGATAACTTACTGGTATTATTTAAAGGAAGAAAATATAAAATGCAAAAAAACAGTTCATTTTTTTCTGATGGAATACAAAGGTGGAGATATTTCTGAACATGATTGGGAAGTTGATACCGTTTCGTGGTTTCCTATTGATGAGGCAATAAAAAAGGCTACATACAAAAGCGAAAGAGAATTATTAAAGAAAGCAAAAGCAAAAATAATATCTGATTTTAAAAATTAGGGTGACCCCTGCATGATTTTGTTGTGATGCAGGAGTCACTCACTTAACCTTCGCAACAGAGACGTTTCATCCTTTTTTTGCCGTTTGAGGAAACAGCCATTACGACATTGATCCTGTTTCCACAAAAGCGACAGTACTGAACCTTGTTTTTAGCATCTGATCTCGCAGATACATCGGTCTTCGACTTTCTTTTTTCTGCCATAAGCTATCCTCCTATCTAAAGAGAAAATTGAGACAAAAAATTTCTCTTATAAAAAACTTCTTAGGTTAAGAGAACCAAGAAAGAAGGTCTGATTAGAAAATCAAACTTTTTAAAGTAATAATTAAGAGCTTATAAAGTCAATAAATAAATATTTATCAAATTATTAATAAATTTTATTAAAAGGGTACAGATTGTGAGGAGGGTTTAATTATTATTGTGCCTTGTTTACCCATTTCTCCTTTTACTGAATAATAATAATTATGAAACAATTTTATTGTCCATAGATTTGTAATCAAATGCTGTGTTATACATGAAGTAGTGAAGGTAGATTCTTGTTGTGATAGAGAGAGATAGAGAATAATTTGATCAGTGATGTATGGATCGAGTGCAGCATCTGTAATATAATATTTATGTAGTTCTTTTGCTATTTCTTCTCCTACCGTCTCAGCCTTTTTACCCTTTTCTCCAAGGGCAGTGAACCCCGCCCTCGTGTTTTCTGATTCTGCTTTTATAAAGATATAAGTTCCTTGTCCTTGTGTGTTTACACTTAATAATTTAATATCTACTGGAATTTTGAATTGCTTTATTTCTTTATTTAAAAATTCTAAGAAAGCATTTTTTTGTCTTTCTGCTATCGAAATTGGTAAATTACCTACTACTGAATATCCTTCCATTTTTATGAGTTCTCCGCGGCTTATAACTTTTAAAGGTCTGATTTCCTTTGCAGGATATATTTCTGCTTTTATTTTTCCTCCACCTTTTGGATAAAAACCATAAGATTCGATATGCAATCTCAGCTTTATCCCTATTTTCTCCAAAAAGAAAGAAAATATCTCCTGAAGATAATCAAAAGGAGGACTGAAGGGAACATGTGTTCCCCCTTTTAAAGTGATTGTACTTTTGGGACTTTCAAATTCACGATACTCCCTTTGAGATGAGCGAGAAAACAAAGCGTTTATAGAAAACGCAAGTGAAGGAATGAGTGTTTGAAGAACGAGAGAAGTAGAACCTGCTGTACCGATATCAAAAAAGAATTCTCCGGCCTTTACTTCATTGGGTAAAAATATAAGTTCTGTAGATCCCTTATAGTCTCCTTTTACCTCTGCGTTTGATAGTAGCTGGGCAGCCCTGACAGCAGTTAAGTGTTGAGGCATAAGGCCTGGATTCTTTCTTCCTTTTCTTATATTGAAAATCCTGAATGGTTTTTTGAAAAGGCATGACAGGCTAAGAGCAGTTCGAAGTATCTGCCCTCCGCCTTCACCATAGCTCCCATCAATTTCAATCATAAGGAATATTAACCCCCGATGATGCAATCAAAATAACGCAGATGTTATGAAAAAATTTGTTTTTCGATTCTTTAGATTACCTTATTGATATCTTATCAAAAAATATAGAATCAAATTGCAAATGCTGTTAAAATGTTAAGAAATATGTGCCAAGGGAATCAATGTCTAATTAATCTCAAAGAGATGATCTAAGCTTGCAGGATTATACCATATGGATTAATAGAAGAATTTTATATTGAGATATTGTATTAAAATACATTATTTGGGTTAACTAATTAGAAAAGGAGGATAAAGATATGCGACTTAAAGATGCTATTTTTGTATCGAAGGACGGTATAGAGATAAGAGATATTAAAGGCTTAAGGAGTATGATGGATCGTCTTGTTTATGAATCTGTATTTGCTGAGGACGAAAGGAAAAGAGAACTTCTGATATTAATAAAAGAAATTGCTAAAGCGGCTAATGCCATACCATCATCTATACAAGGTCTCTACGAAGAAATGGGAAAGAATTACCCAGGTTTTACAGTACCTGCAATAAATATCAGGGGACTTACATATGATGTTGCATGTACAATCTTTAGAAAGGCTTTAGAAATGAAGGTAGGTGCACTTATATTCGAGATAGCTCGTTCTGAGATAGGCTATACAAAACAGAGACCACTTGAGTATTCTGCTGTTGTACTTGGCGCAGCAGTCAAGGAAGGGTTTGAAGGTCCAGTGTTTATACAGGGGGACCATTTCCAGCTTGTTAGAAAAAACTATCTGAACGACCCAGAGGCTGAAACCGAGTATGTCAAGGGCTTAATTAAAGAGGCAATAGAAGCCGAGTTTTATAACATTGATATAGATACATCTACACTCGTAGACCTCGAAAAGGATACTATAAGAGAACAACAGAGGCCAAATTTTGAAAAAACCGCTGAACTTGCTTCGTACATAAGAGGGATTCAGCCTGTAGGAATTGAAATATCAATTGGTGGAGAGATAGGAGAAATAGGGGGTAAGAATAGTACGCCTGAAGAAGCGAAAGCCTATCTTGATGGATTTAAAGATACTTTTAAAGTAGGTAAAGGTCTTAGCAAACTAAGTGTGCAAACAGGAACCACTCATGGTGGGGTTGTCCTTCCTGATGGTACGCTCGCAAAGGTAAAGATAGATTTTGATACTTTAAGGACGCTTTCTGAACTTGTTAGAAAGGAATATGGGCTTTCAGGGTGTGTTCAACATGGCGCCTCAACCCTCCCTGAAGAAGCATTTCATATGTTTCCAGAAACTGGAACCTCAGAAGTCCATCTTGCAACGGGTTTCCAGAATATAATTTATGATAGTAAATACTTACCTGCTGAATTTAGAGAAGAGGTTTATAATTTCTTAAAGCAAGAATTTTCAAAGGAAAAAAAGGAAGGTCAAACAGAGGAGCAATTTATTTACAGCACCCGAAAAAAAGGATTCGGGCCTTTAAAGAAAAAGTGGTGGGATTTACCTTCCTCTGTAAAAGGTCCTATTATGAAAGAACTGGAAGCAAGATTTGCTTTATTATTTGATAGATTGAAGGTAGTTAATACCACTGATATTGTTAAAAGGACGGTAAGCCCTATTCTGATAAAAAAGGAGATCCGTAAAGAGATTGTAGATTCCATCTAACCCATATTATTCACAAAAATTTTGGCAGATGCGGTATTTGAGCGGTTTTAAATTCTTTCGAAGAAAGAATTT
>CAYOJI010000030.1:0-21225 GCA_964404225.1 uncultured Nitrospiraceae bacterium | reverse complement strand
AGAAAGTTTGTTAGATATGCTGCGTGACCTATCACGGAAAAGGTGATGCTAACATCAAGTAAAATCTTATTCAAATTTAACAAAATTAATGCCATTATAATTTAAATATTATTTAGTATTTGAAATTTAAACAATTCATCATATTTATTTCGTTATATAGATGAACCTTTAGGTTAAATGGGGATGTTTAAAGTTAGCGAAACTTTCTTAAATTTGAGATTACTTTCTCAAAGCGCTACTAATATGGGCTTTTGGAAGATGAAAAAAGAAGGCAAAGTAAAGTCTGAAAGAGAAATAATTGTATAACTGCTCCAAAAATAATTTTATTTTTATAAACTATCTGAAATTGTAATGTTTCCTTATAGGTTCTTTAATATCCCATTTGCATGATAAACCCTTTGGAAACGTTACAAAATCTCCTTTTTTAATTTCAATCTTTTTACCATCTTTAGTTTCCACAATCACCTTTCCTTCGAGGATATAACATTCTTCTGTATTATTGTAATACCAGTCAAAGATCGAAACTCCCTTTTCCCAGATCGGCCATGTTTCAACTTTCCGCTCTTCGAGTAACTTTTTGTCTGGTTTTTCAATCTTAATTTCCATAATAAATACCTCCTAAAGGATTTACAAAAATCTATGCCATAACTAATTTTTAATTATTTCTCCTCTTTTTATTTTTTCAGCCCATTTTTGGGCTTTATATAAGATCTCAGCTTCATCTCCTGTTAAAAGTGTTCTGTTATTAATAATTAGCTTGCCATTAACCATGACTGTTTCTACATCTGAAGCCATCGCTGTATAAACTATATGGGAATAAATGTCATATAAGGGTGTTAAATGAGGCTTGTTCAAATTCAATACTATCAGATCAGCTAATTTACCTTTCTCGAGGCTCCCTATTCTATTTCCTGCATCCAAGACCTCTGCACCCCATCTTGTAGCCATTAATAAAGATGTTTTAGCGTTAAGTACTGTTGGATTATTGGAAAGCGCCTTATGAACTTTTGCAGTAGTAGACATCTCACTAAGTATATTTAGGTCATTATTACTTGCCGCACCATCTGTTCCAAAGGTTACTTTTATTCCAGCAGCAAGCATAGAAACCACAGGCGCAAAGCCCGATGCTAACTTTAGATTGCTTTCCATACAATGTGAGACACCTACCCTTTTCTTTGCAAGAATCTCAATTTCAGCATCATCCAACCATATACAGTGAGCAGCTAAAACTTTTTCATCTAAAAAATTTATCGAGTCAAGATATTCGATAGGTTTCTTGTGGTATTTTATTTTCACCTCTTCAACCTCCCATCGTGTTTCAGAAACGTGAATATGGATTGGCACATCAAATTTTTCAGCAATTAACCTTGACTTCTTTAAGGTCTCTGTCCCACACGAATATATAGCATGAGGTGCAATACAAGGAGTGATTAACTCGTCTCCTTTCCAAGTTTCAATAAATCTTTTTGCATTTTCAATATACTCATCAGATGTTTTTGCAGAAACCGTAGGAAAGTCAAGTATACCTGTTCCTAAAAATGCCCTCATTCCCATTTTCTTCGTTACCTCACCAGCAGCATCCTCAAAGAAATACATGTCATTATAAGCTGTTATTCCACCTTTAAGCATTTCAAGGCATGCAAGTTCAACCGCATCATGCACAAATTCAGAACTCAACCATCTGTTTTCAGCAGGCCAAATGTAGTCTTCAAGCCAAGTTTTTAAAGGAAGGTCATCGGCAAAGCCTCTGAAATACACCATTGCTGCGTGAGTATGGGTATTTATTAGACCAGGAAGAATCACTGTCTTTTCTTTTCTAAGCTCTTTTGAAGCATAATACTTTTTAGAAATCTCAGGATACATCCCAACATCGATGATTTCATTCCCCTTTACTACAATAGCACCATTTTCTAAAACAGTGAGGTCTTTATCCATTAATAAAACATAATCGCCGCTTATTATGTAATCAACGAATTGCATTCTTACAGTTCAGAAATAAATATATTTTTGATTAGGTAGATACCATTTCTATGAGTTTCTCTGCAATCTGAACGGCGTTCAACGCCGCGCCTTTTCTTAGATTATCAGCAACTATCCACATATTAATCCCATTTTCTATTGATTCATCTTCTCTTATTCTGCCGACATATGTCTCGTCTTTCCCTACTACATCTATTGGTAGAGGATAAACATTTTTTTCAGGAGCATCAAATACAATTACACCTGGAGAAGTCGATAAAATAGCCCTCACTTCGTTAGGGTAAAGCTTTTTTTCTGTTTCGATATTAACACTTTCAGAATGGCCTCTAAATACGGGCACTCTTACAGTTGTTGCAGTTATCCTTATTGTGTTATCGCCTAAAATCTTTCTCGTCTCGTTAACCATTTTCATCTCTTCTTTTGTGTAACCATTCTCGAGAAATTTATCTATATGAGGGATAACATTAAATGATATTTGATGTGGATATACATTACATTTTACTTCGCGAAAATTTAATAAATCTGTCGTCTGTTGTAAAAGTTCATCCATTGCCTTTTGACCTGTACCTGATACAGACTGAAAGGTGGTTACGACAACCCTTTTTATCTTTGCTACATCATGTATTGGTTTTAAAACAACTACCATCTGAATTGTTGAACAATTTGGATTGGCAATTATACCTTTATGCCATTTTAGATCATCATGATTTACCTCTGGAACTACAAGGGGAACTTCGGGGTCCATCCTCCACTGACTTGAGTTATCAATAACCACGCACCCTGACTTTGCTGCTATTGGTGCCCATATCTTTGACCTTTCAGCACCAGCAGAAAAGAGCGCTATATCTATACCAACAAACGAATCATCTTTTAATGTTTCGACCCGAATCTCGGTATCTTTAAATTCAATGGTTTTCCCCTCTGATTTTTCTGATGCAAACAGCCTAAGATCCTCTACAGGAAAATTTCTTTCTTCAAGAACCTTTACCATTTCGTTACCTACAGCGCCTGTCGCACCAACTACTGCAACGATATAACTCTGTTTTCTCTTTAGCATTGGCAAGCCTCCATTCAAAAATTAATTATTATTTATAATTATACTTTTTTAAAAACAATATACCAACACTTTAATTTCATTCGCAATATTAAAATCAATTAGATATTTTTTCATCAGATACGCTAAAATTATTAAATATTATATTTTAAACATGAATATTTACCTAAAAAACATTGGAGAGATACATTGTTCTTGCGATGCTCTAATACTCCCTTGTATTGAAAATAAGCCTGATCTTTATAAAAATCTTGGTTCAGAAGTATCAAAACTTGTAAAGAAATTATTTTTAAAAGAATTTCAAGGCAAACAAAATGATATTATCTTAATTCCTGCCCCTGAAAATATTAAACCCCAACGCCTTATGCTTGTAGGGTTAGGTAAAAGTGAAGAATTAACGGGTGAAATATTAAGGCGAGCTGGTGGTATGACAGCGGTTTATTTGCGAGACAAAGGTATGAAACATATAGCACTATCGTCTCATGTTATATCATCTCTTCAATTATCCCCTATAGACTTCATTGAAGGGGCATTACTTGGTAATTATAACTTTAAAAAATATATAACAGAGAAAGACCATAAAAAAATTGAAAGTTTAATTTTACTTTCAAAAGATATAAAAGACCTTGAATACAAAATTAAACAGGTAAAAATAATAGCTTCCTCTGTACATTTTGCAAGGGATTTGATAAATACTCCATCTAATGAGATGACTCCATCACACCTTGCAAAATTTGCTTTATCTATCAAAAAAAATAATTTAAAAGTCAAAATTCTTGAGAAAGAAGATGCCAAAAAACTTGGCATGAATGCCTTCTTATCTGTTGCCAGAGGCTCAAAAGAGCCTCCAAAATTTATAGTGCTTGAATATAATGCATCTAAAGGCTCACCAATTATCTTAATAGGTAAATCAATTACTTTTGATAGCGGAGGTTTATCACTAAAGCCGGCTGACGCAATGGAAAAAATGAAATATGACATGGCTGGTGGAGCGGCTGTACTTGGTATAATGAAGGCTGTTTCGGAATTAAAGATGAAAGTGAATCTTATCGGCATTTTACCTGCAACAGAAAATCTACCAGGAGATTCTGCTACAAAACCGGGCGATGTCGTAAAAGCAGTGGATGGAAAGACCATAGAAATAGTTAATACCGATGCCGAAGGACGTTTGACCCTTGCAGATGCAATTGGATATGCTAAACGGTTTAAACCAAGAGCAATTATTGATATCGCAACGCTTACAGGCGCTTGTTCGATTGCCTTTGGTAACGAGGCTATTGCAATGATGGGAAATGATAGAAAACTTTTGGATATAATAAAAAAAGCTGCGGATAAGACATATGAAAGAGTCTGGGAAATGCCCCTTTTCAAAGAATATAAGGAATATATAAAAAGCGATATAGCCGATTTAAAAAATTCAGGTGGGAAAAATGGTTCACTTGTTACCTCGGCATATTTTTTATATGAATTCGCTGGTAATACACCGTGGGTTCATCTTGATATTGCTGGAACAGCATGGAATGATAAAGACAAACCGTATGCACCTAAAGGTGCAACCGGTATTGGTATAAGACTCATTTTAAACTTAATAAAGGAGTTGAAATGATACTGCTAAAGTCATTGATAATTATATCTTTTTTAATTATCCCATCTTTATCTTTTGCGTGGGGACCTTTGACACACATATATCTTGGCAATGAGCTTTATTCTCTTTATGCCTTATTACCTCCAAGTATATATGAAATTATAAGACGGTACAGAAAAGATTTTATTTATGGAAATATCATGGCAGACATAATAGTTGGCAAAAAGTATTTACCGGAAAATAAGAACTCACACAGTTGGGAAGTAGCATTTGACCTCCTTAAGATGACTACTACAAAACAACAAAAGGCGTTTGTATACGGTTATATGAGTCATCTGGCAGCAGATACAGTTGCTCATAACATCTATATAACTAATAAGAAAAATTTAGGACACTCTTTATTAGAAATAAAGGCTGACAGCATTATAGACAAAAAATACTGGTATCAAGCTATAACAATTGACAAAGAAATTCAGACAAGAAATGATCTTTTTCTTGAAAGAGCCTTAGAACGCTTTATATTTTCTTTTAAAACTAACAAAAGAATTTTGAAAGGGATAGTATTTCTTACCTTTTTTTATCAGGAAAAGATAAATGATTTTATAGATAAAAATCTTATTACTTCCTTACCTGTAAGAAAGACCATTGAAAATCTCCATGAAGAATCTCTTGATAAAATTATTGACCTTTTTCATCATTGGGAAAGATCTAAAGTTGTTCAAGAAAAACCATCAGGTAACGGATATAGAAAAAAAAGGTATAAATTTGAAAATTTATATATCCCTTTTTCTAATTATCTTAAACAAATTAGCTATGATTTTTTAACTCTACGGAAAAAATAGTATTGCTACAAAGAAGAAAAAGAGAATGTTAGCCAAGACTTAACCGAACAATGTAGATATCGTCTTAATCGTATTTTTCGGGTAAAAGGAGCTTATTTCGTAAGGGGTCTTAATTTATCTTTCCCGAAAGGCGAAAGCTGTCTTAGTTCTTTTATTATATGGGGCATAATTTCAATAACTTTATCTACTTCTTCCTCTGTATTATATCTACTTAAAGAAAATCTTATTGAGCCGTGAATCGCGGTAAATGGCACGCCCATTGCCCTTAAAACATGAGAAGGTTCTAAAGAACCTGACGAACAGGCAGAACCTGATGAAGCACAAATACCATATTCATTCAGTCTTAATAGTATAGCTTCCCCTTCTACATATTCAAAACTCAGGTTTGTAGTGTTTGGCAATCTATTATTTATGTCTCCATTAACTCTCACATCAGGGCATAATTTTAAGAGTGAACTCTCTAATTTATCTCTTAATCTTTTTAGATATAAGATCTCTTGTTCGAGATTATTCCTTGCTAACTCACACGCCTTACCTAACCCAATGATAGATGCTACGTTTTCAGTCCCTGCTCGCCTTCCTTTTTCCTGATGACCACCTATAAGATAAGGATAAAACTTCGTACCTTTTCTTACATACAAAGCCCCTACTCCCTTTGGAGCATGCAATTTATGACCTGACAGAGAAAGCATATCTACGGGGATCTTTTTTAGATCTATTGGAATCTTTCCGACAGCTTGAACTGCATCAGTGTGGAAAAGAATATCTCGTTCTTCAAGTATTTCCGCAATTTCTTTAATAGGTAGTATATTACCTACTTCATTATTTGCATACATTATTGTAACAAGAGAAGTATCATCGCTTAGAGATTTCAAAAGATCCTCTATATCAATCTGTCCCTTGTTATTTACAGGTAAAAAGGTAATTTTAAAACCTTTTCTCGATAGATGTTTGCAAAAATTTCTGACCGCTGGATGTTCGATTCTTGTAGTAATTATATGTCTTTTATCAGGAAATGACTCAACAGCACTCATTATAGCAGTATTATCACTTTCAGTACCACAGCTCGTAAATATTATCTCTTCAGGTTCAGCACCTAAAAGTTGTGCCACTTTTTCCCTTGCTTCTTCGATCTTTTTATAAAGTTGACCACCAAAAGAATGCATGCTTGAAGGATTGCCATAATATTCATTTAAATAAGGAAGCATCTCCTCGATTACTTCAGGCGCAATTTTGGTCGTAGCATTATTGTCAAAATATATTGTTTTCATTGTTGTTCAACCACAATTTCTTCGTTAACCAATTCTCGTAGCTTAGCCTGAATATTACTTAATGTAACACCTGACATAAGACATCCTGTACACATGCCTCGAAGTGCAACTATCACCTTATCTCCTTCGATATCAATAATCTCGATATCTCCTCCATCCGCTTGTAAACTCGGTCTTATCTGTTTTTCTATAACTTCTTGAATGAGTGCAATTTTCTGAAGATTTGTTAGCTTTTTTAGCCTTTACACTTTTTTCACTTTTCTTAATAGACCATACATCTCGGAGAATCTTTTCTATTTCTGAGGTGCATTCACCGCAACCACCACCAGCCTTTGTATAATTAGTCACATCATCTACAGTTGTTAAATTATTTTCTGTTATTACCTTTCTCATCTTTTCTTCTGTAACATTAAAACATTCGCAAACAACCCTTCCCCCTTCCTCTTTAACTATTGGAATCCCTTTATAATTAGCTATAGCAGCCTCGAGTGCCTCTCTTCCCATGACAGAGCAATGCATTTTCTCTTTTGGTAGACCACCGAGAAATTCCGCTATATCTCGATTAGTTATTTGCATTGCCTCATCTATTGTCTTACCTTTTATAAGCTCAGTGAGTGCCGATGAACTTGCTATTGCACTAGCACATCCAAATGTCTGAAATTTTGCATCTATTATTTTATTAGTCTCTCTATCTATTTTTAGAGTTAACCGTAAGGCATCACCACACACTATACTACCTACCTCACCAACAGCATCTGGATTTTCTATTTCGCCAATATTTTTAGGATTTAAAAAATATTCTCTTACTTTTTCAGTATAATCCCACATAAATTTAAAATAGACCAAAATAGCTTCATAAATTAAATAACAAGAGCAATACTATTATAATATTCCTTAATCAAAAATCAAAAGTTAATGTTTACTATTATCATTTCATTAATATAAGATATCATTACTGTCCAAAATATTTTAAAAAATAGATATGGCTCAATTTCATAAGCAAAATAAACTACCTTTTTCTATGTTAATAACTTTATCTGACTATAATGTCTATTCATAATTCATTAACTGAGGCTTCCGCTTCGACTCCAGCCTCATCGAGGTTACCCGTGATTTTGCTTCTGAAATCGAGCCATATCTCTTACTTTATGAAAGTTTGAAATATTTATTTTGGACAGATATGACTTATTGATCCATAAAAAATATTAATAGATATTATTTTTTTATAATTGTAAAATATGAACCAAAACTTTACTATTAACTACGCCAAGGTAAGGAGGACAAAATGGGCTATTATGTAATTTTAAGCACCCTTACAGACGAAGGAAGAAAAACTATTAAGGAGAATCCTAAAAGGATCTTGGAAGTAAACAAGGAAATTGAAAAAATGGGAATTAAAGTAAAAGAGCAATTTGCTGTTCTTGGTCCTTATGATTTTGTTAATATTGTAGAAGCTCCAGATAATGCTACTATCATGAAGATGTCTGTTGAACTTGGTTCGAGGGGATCTGTTCATCTTCTTTCATTAGCGGCTTTACCTGTGGAAGAATTCATTAAGAAGATAAAATAATGCATTTAATATTTGTGCTTAAAATTTTATTTAATTTGAACAGATTAATTCAAAAAATGCATTGTTCGGCTTAATATGAATAGCCCTACAGTAAGACTTTAGGAAACTTAAATTGTAAAAATCCTAAGTTCTGGATCCACGATTAAAAACGGAAGGGCAGTCAATTGCGGAATTAAAATATAATTGAAGATGTGCTACATTTAGTCAAAAATGGAAAACAGACGTCTACATAAACGTGTTCTCATAACAGGAATTGCTACCTTAGAATTTGAGGAGAAAATATATAGTATAGTGCAATCCTCCATAGCTAATATTTCCTTAAAAGGAATCGGTCTTTACAGTTATAATTCTGTAAAAGAAAAGACACCTCTTTTAATCACTATAAACTTCATCTCTTAAACGGTGAAATAAAAACCGAATCCATAACTGGGTATGTAGTATTCAAAAAAAGAATTGGAAAAACCTACTTCTTAGGCATACAATTTTCCCAAGAAATAAATGCTGAAAAACAGCCTTCACTATTTGATCATATTCAAAAAAGCCTATCCCAAGAGATACTATAAAAAGCTGTCTAACGATTCTTTTGATTTTCGATAAATCCTTGTGATACGATAATAATCTATTTGTTCTCAAAAATATCTTTAGAATGCCGGAGTGGCGGAATTGGTAGACGCAAGGGACTTAAAATCCCTCGTTCCAAAAGAACGTGCCGGTTCGAGTCCGGCCTCCGGCACCAAGCTTTTACTTAAAACAGTAACTTGCCCTAAAAACATCAAGCATTATCCCCTGCAAGCTTTTCATCTCTCTAAAGCAAGTCTCCTTCGTTAAATCTTTAAAGAACTGTTTATTTTCAGAAAAGCGCAGATCGTTTCTGATTTACATAGTAAGTTTATTCAGAAAAGGTATTTTATTTTCAAAAAACCATTAAATTTCCAGAATTATGGTTAAATTTTTAAAGTAATGATATAATTTTTATCGAGTAATATGAAAGTAGTCACTGCAGCAGAAATGCAAGAAATAGATAGAAGGACTATTTACGAAATCGGGATCCCAAGTCTTGTATTAATGGAAAGAGCTGGACTTGCATGTGTGTCCAAAATTAAAGAGATATTTGGTCGCAGAAAAATTGTAGTGATCTCTGGAAGTGGTAATAACGGCGGCGATGGTCTTGTAGTTGCAAGAAACTTACACAATGAGGGATGGGATGTTAGAGTTTTTCTAACCACAAAGCCGGAGAATTTAAAAGGTGATGCTTTATCACAATATAAATTAGCCGCAAGATTCGGTGTTAGTATCAGTCCTATTGAAGAACTCCTGACTAACCATTCTTCTATACTTTCAGTTGACTCCCTGATAGTTGATGCTATCTTAGGTACAGGATTAAAAAACGAGGTTACAGGCTTATTATCAGATCTTTTCCGATTAATCAACAGTTCAAAAATACCAGTTATTTCAGTAGATATACCATCAGGTATTTCATCTGATAATGGTCAGATAATGGGAGAAGCCATAAGAGCCAATTATACTATAACTTTTGGACTTCCAAAGAGAGGACATCTCCTTTTCCCGGGAAATGAATATGCTGGCAAAGTGTTTGTAGAAGATATTGGATTTCCTAAAGAATTATTACGCTCAGATAAATTAAAGGTAAATTTACTCGAACAAGATCATATCTCAAATATAATGCCAGAAAGACGTAAATATTCACATAAAGGTACTTACGGACATACGCTAATTATAGCAGGTTCGAGAGGAAAAACTGGCGCTGCTTTTATGACTGCAAAGGCATGCTTAAGAGTTGGTGCTGGATTAGTTACTATGGGTGTTCCCCAATCCCTTTTGGATGTCTTTCAATCCCGCGTCACGGAGGAAATGACACTGGGCTTACCTGACAAAGGGAACGGAACTTTATCTTCCGAGTCACTGGATACCATTCTTTCTTTTCTTGATGAAAAGGCTGACTTATTGGTTATAGGACCTGGTATAGGTGTAAATCATCATACTGAAAGGATCATTAAAGGATTAATTCAAGATTCTAAGAAACCTATTATAATCGATGCTGACGGAATAAATTCAATTCAAGGTAAAATAGAGATTTTCACAAAGGCTAAGGCACCCATTATCCTTACGCCTCATCTCGGCGAGATGTCGAGACTACTAAGTCAGAGATTAAAAAGAAAAGAAATTAAAGAAATAGAAAAAGATAGGATTAATATTTCTATATCTTTTTCTAATGAAACAGGGACATATCTTGTATTCAAAGGAGTTCCAACAATTATTGCTTCGCCGGAAGGAGATGCCTTCATAAATGCTACCGGCAATCCTGGTATGGCTACTGCTGGATCAGGAGATGTACTTACAGGAATGATAGCAGGATTTTTGAGCCAAAACAAAGAGCCTCTTAAAGCTTGCATCCTCGGTGTTTATTCTCACGGTCTCGCTGGAGATATTGCAGCATCAGAAAAAGGTCAACACTCCTTGATTGCATCCGATATAATAGAAAAAATACCGGAGGCTTTAAGTTCTCTTGTATAAAATTATGAAAAGCCTGATTTATCCAGAGATATTTAATGGTAACGTAAAAGCTTTTTTTACGAACAAAACAGTAGGTATCGAGGTTGAAAAAATTATAAAATCATTTTCTTATGAAAAGAAAAGTATCTTTTTACCTATACAAAAACATACCGATAACATTATCATTCTTACTGATGATACCAACCCTAAGATTGCTGATGCAGTGATTACCCAGAGAAAGGATATCTTTATTGGTGTTCAAACTGCTGATTGTGTACCTATTCTTGTTTTTGATAAAAAAAAATCCGTAGTTGGTTCAATACATGCAGGTTGGCGAGGAACTGCAGCTCAGATTGCAAAAAAAACTATTGAGAAGATGAGAAAAATTTTTAAATCTCGACCAGAAGACATATTTATAGCTATAGGACCAAGTATAAGAAAATGCTGTTACGAAGTTGGCTCCGATGTAAAAGAAGCAGTATATAAAGCTACGGGTGAAGGTAATTATTATATTAAGAATGATAGAAAACATTATTACTTGGACCTTACATCAGCAAATCTCCTTCAGCTCAGATCATTAGGTATCCTCGAAAAAAATATATGGATTTCTAAAGATTGCACATATTGTAATCCTGAAAAATATTTCTCTTATAGATATAGTAAGTCTTATGAAGGAAGTCAGGGGGGGTTTATTGGTCTCCTCTAAAAATCAGCGTAAATACATAAGTAAAAGCGATGTTGAGACAATAGAGATTGGTTTCAGATTAGGTAAAACTTTGAAACCAGGAGATGTAGTGGGTCTTTATGGAGAACTCGGAGCAGGCAAAACAACAATGATAAAAGGTATAGCCAAAGCATTTGGATTAAATGAAAGAGATATTCTTAGCGCAAGTTTCACCATAATAGCCGATTATAATACCAATCCACCTTTCATACATGTAGATTTATACAGGATCAGAAATTATTCAGAACTTGAGGAATTAGGTCTATGGGATTACCTTAAAGGGGATAACATCTTAGTTATTGAGTGGGCTGAAAAACTGGAAAAAGAACTCTCTGGCAACTTGATCAAGGTAAAAATTAAATCTATTAATGAAAATATGAGAGAAATTATTATTGAAGGTGTAGGATGAACATAAAAAAGATAGGAATAATTTCTAAGACTGGAAAAACTGAACCCGCTGAAATCTTAAAAGGTCTCATCCCCTGGCTCAGACAAAAAGGCTATGAAGTTTATATCGATACGGATACTGCCTTTATGTTAAATATAGAAGGCATTCCACGTTCTCAAATACCAAATAATGCAGAAATTGTTATTGTACTGGGGGGAGATGGGACAATGATAAGTGTGGCTCGCCTGGTTGCTGAAAAAGATATCCCTATTCTGGGTGTTAATATAGGGGGTCTCGGTTTTTTAACCGCAGTCCATAAAGACGAACTATATGAAGTTCTTGAAAAAGTTCTTGCGGGAGAATGTTCTATTGAAGAAAGGATTATGCTTAAAGCATGTGTTGTTAGACATAGCGAATGTATTTCTGAATTTGTAGTTATGAATGATGTAGTAGTAAATAAAGGAGCCCTTGCAAGGATAATCGATTTGGAAACTTACATAAACCATATTTATGTAGCTACATTTAAGGCTGATGGACTTATAGTTTCAACACCAACAGGCTCTACAGCATATGCCCTTTCTGCAGGAGGACCTATCCTCTATCCTACTTTAAATAGTATAGTAATCGCACCCATTTGCCCTCATACCCTGACAAATAGACCTATAGTTATGCCAGACGATATATTAGTGGAGATAGTTCTAAAGTCAAAAACCGAAGATGTGTTTCTTACACTTGATGGACAGGTAGGTTTTTCCCTAAAGCAGGATGACATTGTACAAGTAAAAAAATCAAATTTTAAAACAAAGCTTTTTATCCCTTGCGAAAGGGATTATTTCGAGATCTTGAGGACAAAACTAAAATGGGGAGAAAGATAAATTATAACAAAACTTAATTACCAATCATGAGAAATGTATTTAAGGAAATTATAAACATCATGGAATTTTATCAGGCGTTGGGATTTGAGTTTCTACCATTTAAATTAGATATCGAAAATCAATTCAACAAAAATGCAAAAGAATATAAAGTTACTGATAAAAATCTTTTATATAAAAAATCTGCATTAGATGATTTAGTAAGAGAAATTAATGATTGTAAGAGATGCAAGTTATCCGTTAGTAGAACAAACATAGTATTTGGTGAAGGGGATCCAGAAGCAGAAATTATGTTTGTTGGTGAAGCGCCGGGGAAGGAAGAGGATTTACAGGGAAGGCCGTTTGTGGGAGATGCCGGAATGCTACTCACAAGACTTATTAAAAAAATGGGTTACAAAAGAGAAAATGTATACATAGCGAATGTTGTAAAATGCAGACCTCCTATGAATCGTGAGCCTGAACCAGATGAAATCGAGGCTTGCAAAGGGTTTCTCGAAAGGCAAATCGAAATTATAAAACCAAAAGTGATTATTGCGTTAGGGAAAATAGCAGCACTGACTCTTATAGGAGATACAAAATTAAAAATTACAGCTATTCGAGGTAATTTCTTTGATTATAATGGTATCCCTCTAATGCCTACATTTCATCCTGCTTATTTAATAAGAAATCCTAAGGATAAATGGTTGACATGGGCAGATGTACAGAAGGTTTTAGAAAAATTAAAAAATTAGGTAAAAAAATTATTATGTTATTCTTCTTGAAAATAAAAAAAATTGAACTAATCATTTATAGTTCGCTTATTATAGGCTTACTTATAACAAATTTGATTCCTTTAAAAACATCTTCTGCGATAACTGTAGACCGTGTTCTTGCTACAGTAGGAAATGAAGTCATAACACTTGCAGATTATAAACAATTTATTAAAAGCATTATTTATGTAACTGAAGATGCAGATGTTAAAGAAAACTCTGATATCATTGATGAGGAAATATTAAACAGATTGATTGAGGATAGGATAATTCTTCAAGAAGCAAAAAATAAAGGGATAGAGGTTAGCGAAAAAGAGATTAATGCATGGATAGATGCTTTTAAAAGAGAAAATGAATTAACACAAGAAGAATTTGAAGAATTGCTTATGAAAGAAAAATTAAGTATCGATGATTATAAAAATATTGCAAAAAAAAATTTGGTAGCATCAAAACTTATTAATCTCGCAGTTGACTCAAAGATTGTTGTTACTGATAAAGATATAGAATCTTATTATCACGAACATAAAAACAAATTTATAAAAACCCCAAAAACCGTAGAAGTAGGAGCAATCTTTCTAAAATTGAAGAAGGATGCATCTATTACAGAAATTACGGATTTAAAACTAAAAGCTTTAAAGATATCATACATGCTAAAACAAGGAGCAAGCTTCGATATACTTGTAGATGAATATTCAGATGAGCCTCTAAAAAGCCAAGATGGTAAGTTAGGTGAATTTACAGAAGGTGAACTAATATCTGCATTGGACAAAAAAATATTCTCAATGGAAAAAGGAGAAATTAGCGAACCAATATGGTTTAATGACGGAGTTTACATATTACGTCTTATTGATAAAAAAGAAGCTATATATAAACCTATTGAAGAAGTAAAGGTGGAAATATACGACTATCTTTTTAATCAAAAAAAAGAAAAATTATTTAATAATTGGATCAAAAGCCTATGGGAAACATATTCTGTAAAAATAAATCAGGATTAGCTTTAATCTTTCTCTGGTTATTTATCCTTCATCCTATTTCTAACCTACGGGCATCTCCTAACGAATTTGAACTTTTTAAAAAGGGCTACGAAAAGTACATATCTTATGAACCACAAGAGGCGATAAAAAATTTCAAGACATTCCTTAATGAATTTCCTCAAAGTTCTGCTACAGATGCAGTAATGTTCTGGCTTGCTAAGTCTTTAATTCAGATAAAATCATTTGATGAGGCCAACAAGGTATTTTCCGACTTAAAAAAACGTTTCCCTGAAAGTCCTTTTTTTCCATTTATTGATATGGAATTAGAAAAATTAAAGGAATTTAGTATCGAAGTACAAAAAGAAAAAGGATCTGAAACAATTGAAGAAGTCTACGCAAACGATACTTATAAAAAACAACTCGAAGAATTAAAGGAAAATCTAAAAATGCAAGAATATAAATTAAAAGAAATAGTAGAAGACAAAGAGATTTTAAGATCAAAATTAACTGAAAAGGAAAAAAAAGTAGAAGAGTTACAAGCAAGATTAATCAATTTGGAACAAGTAGAACAACTTAAACAAAACTTGATGAATGAACTATCAAGTTCAATAAAAGAGAAAGAGGCTATCAGCAAGCTCTTTGAAGAAGAAAAAATAAAAACAGAAGAATTAAATAGAATGTTGAAGGAGTTTCAAGTGGCTGAGAGTAAACATTTAAAGGAGATTGATGAATTAAGGTTTAAATTAGAAGAAGAAAAAAATGAAAATAACATCCTACTTACAAAGATTAAAGAATGTGAAGAAAAAATCATAGAAGGACAAGTTTTGAAAGAAGAAGTTACCAAAGAGAAAGAGATCCTTGGGGCTCTTTTAAAAGAAGCTAATTCAAAAATAGATGTTCTGGAGTCAAGGATTATTGAGCTTAAAAAAAGGGAAGACTTCATTACCAATTCAATATCTGTTTTAAATAAATTGGGTATAAGAGATATATTATGGCAAACTGGTAATATCGATGAGGACATTGCGACCGAACAAATTCTTTATGAAAAGGCATTAGCTACAGGCATTAATTTTGATGAAACTCAATGCGAAAAATTATTAAAGAACTATAATCTCAGTAATGGACAGGCGGAATATCTAAAAAAATATCTGATCATATCAAATTTCATTAATCAAAAACTTAAAGATATAAAAGAAGAAAAGTTTGTTGATATTTTATCAGTCCAATATGAGAATAAAAAAAAGGAGAAGATTATTCTTTCGCGAGAGATCTTGTCTCATGCAGGAAATGGAATGTCTTTCAATGAGATACATGAACGATACCTTGACAGTACAAAGTTTGAGACTATTCCTTTCCATGAATTGGAGGATTGGATAAAAGAAAGGATTAAATTATTAAAAAACAATCAGATAGAAATTATTTGGTTGAAAGATGGATATATGATTGTAAAACTTATTTCAAAAAGGCTTTCTTATGATCCTTTTAAAGAACACCCACCTACGATTAAAGAGATAATAAGGATTTTTATTAAGAAATGGATCGATGAATTAAAAGAAAGCTAAATTATTAGCTTTTTTGAATTAATTTTGAATTAATGTTTATAGTTTTTGATTACTTCTAATTTACCTGAAAAATTTCTGTAAAGTTTATAAAGCATATCTATTAATACGATAATTGCAAGGGCTGCCATCAAAACTACAAGAAATATATCGATTTTAAAAGTAATTGCTTCTGTTTTAGATAAGGTAGTGGTTGCTTTTTCTATAAACATTTGTATTAAATGCCACGATGCAGTAAGCGTGGTTGAAAACATAAAAATCATGGGAATAAATGTCACCCAGGCATATCTTTGCTTTCCAGATTTTACAATCACAATAGTGCCTACTCCAAGGGCTATAGCCGCAAGTAGCTGGTTCGCAACGCCAAACATTGGCCAAATAGTGGATACATTTCCAGAATATATAAGATATCCCCATAAGATTACTACGAGAAAGCTTGTTAAAATATTTCCAGGGAGCCAATCTGTTTTTGATAAAGGTTTGTAAATATAGCTTCCCATTTCTTGTAAAATAAATCTTGCGACCCTTGTCCCTGCATCTACAGTCGTCAGAATAAACAGTGCCTCAAACATTAATGCAAAATTATACCAATAAGACATTAACCCCTTCATACCGGGAATACTCGAGAAGATTGAAGCCATTCCTACAGCAAGAGAAACTGCTCCCCCTGGTCTCCCTGAAACATCTATTCCTACAAGTCTTGAAAGCTCATCAATTCTTTCTACCTTAAATCCTAATGCTGATATAGCTTCAGCAGGTAGCTTTGTATTAATAGCAAAATAGTCTCCTGGTATTAAAATCGTTGCTGCTATTAGTGCCATAATAGCAACGAAGCCTTCCATTAGCATAGCACCATATCCTATAAAAGGGATATCTTTTTCATTCATAAGCATTTTTGGGGTAGTTCCTGAGGAAATCAAAGCATGAAATCCTGATATAGCACCACAAGCAATAGTAATAAACATAAAAGGGAATAACTCGCCAGGAATAATAGGTCCGCCACCTTCAGCAAATCTTGTAACTGCAGGCATTTGAATATTAGGTGCTATAATTATCACACCAATAGCAAGGAAAAAAATGGTACCTATCTTCATATAAGTAGATAAATAATCCCTCGGAGCAAGTAACATCCAGACTGGTAATACAGAAGCAATGAATCCATAAATAACAATAGAAAGTATTAATTTGTTTCTTGTTAGATTGAAAAAAGGTTCGAGGAAAGAACCCGGGATGTAATGTCCTGAAAAAACAGCTATAATAAGAAGTGTAACCCCAATTATACTTATTTCTATAACCTTTCCAGGTCTCAAACGATAAAGATATATACCCATTAAAAATGCAATAGGGATAGTTAAGGCTATAGTAAAAGTACCCCAAGGACTTTTCGAAAGTGCATTTACAACAGCAAGACCAAGACCTGCAAGCGCTACAATTATAATAAAAAGTATAGCCATTGCAGCAGCAAAACCTCCAACAGGACCTATTTCCTCTTTGGCTATCTCTGCAAGTGAACGACCATTTCTCCTAACAGATGCAAAAAGTATTACCATATCTTGAACGGCTCCAGCCAATGCCGCACCAATTAAAATCCAAAGAAATCCTGGTAGATAACCAAATTGTGCAGCAAGCATAGGTCCTATTAATGGACCTGCACCTGCAATAGCAGCGAAATGATGACCAAATAATACCCACTTATTTGTCGGATGATAGTCAATTCCATCGAAGAGCCTTTTTGCGGGGGTAGTCCTTTTTTCGTCAATTACAAGGATTTTTGCAGCAATAAAAGATGCATAGAATCTATATGTTATGACGTAAAAACATCCCGCAGCGGTAATAAGCCATAAGGCGTTTATCTTCTCAAATGGGTTGATTATTCCTGCTACTACTGAAAGCGAAAAGGCACCAACAAGCGAAAACAATATCCAAAAAAATTTCTTAAACATCAAAAGCATTTTAACACAATTTCGCTGTTTTGGTGTAAAATCATTCTATGAAAACTTTTGAAGATGTTGTCGATTTTCATGGTCATTCGTGTCCTGGTCTTGCTATTGGATACAGGGTGGCTATTTATGCTTTAAAAGAAATGGGAATGAGGTCATCTGATGAAGAACTTGTTTCAATTGTTGAAAACAATTCATGTGCAACAGATGCAATCCAGATGATAACAGGATGCACATTTGGCAAGGGTAATCTGATCTTTAAAGATTACGGGAAGCAAGTATATATATTCTTTAAAAGACCTTCGGACAAAGGGTTAAGAATCTCAGTGGACTGGAATCCACCCGAAGAGGATATCGAAGAAAGAACTATGTGGGAGAGATATATTAAAGGAGACCGTTCTCGGGAGGTAATCGAGGCTATTCATAAGAGGAAGTCCAAGAAGATTCTTGCAATTCTGAATGCCAAAGACGAGGAACTTTTTAAGGTTACAGAAAGTAAAATAAGGCTGCCCAAGGAAGCAAAAATTTATCCAAGCCTCAGGTGTGAACTCTGCAATGAAAAGATGATGGAACCTCGAGCAAGAATAAAACATGGTAAGATAGTTTGTATTCCCTGTTTTGAAGAAGAATTATAAGGTAATTGTTATGAAGGACATTATTACAAAAGCTGAAATATTGATAGAGGCTTTGCCTTATATTAAAAATTTTTATGATAAAACCTTCGTTATTAAATATGGTGGTTCAGCTCAACTTAAAAACGAACTTAAGGAATCTTTTGCAAAGGATATTGTTTTACTAAATTTTATAGGTATAAATACCATAATTGTTCATGGCGGGGGGCCAAAAATCTCTGCAATAATGGCAAAGATGGGAAAAGAGCCGAAATTTATTCAAGGACAACGTGTTACCGATGAAGAAACAATGGAAATTGTAGAAATGGTTCTTGGAGGTCTCATTAACAAAGAGATCGTAAACCTTATAAACAATCTCGGAGGCAAAGCAGTGGGATTAAGCGGAAAAGACGGGGGATTAATAAAAGCAAAAAAGAAAATAATAAAGAAATCTGCAGAGACAGGCATTGACGAAATAATCGATATAGGTTTCGTTGGTGAAGTAAGCGAAATTAATCCCAATATATTAATAACCCTAAAAAAAGATGGATTTATACCTGTTATTTCACCAATAGGTGTTGGATCCTCAGGCGAAACATTCAATATAAACGCTGATTATGTCGCTGCATCTATAGCATCGGCTTTAAAGGCTGAAAAGCTTATTTTACTCACGGATGTTTCTGGTATTCTGGATAAAAATAATAAGATAATATCAACACTCAAAAAACAAAAGATTAAGAAACTTATAGAAAACGGAACTATTAAGGGTGGCATGCTCCCCAAGGTTCAAGCATGCCTTAAAGCAATTGAAGGTGGCGTAGCAAAAACACACATCATAGATGGAAGAGTCCCTCATTGTTTACTTCTCGAAATATTCACAAAAGAAGGAATTGGCACAGAGATCAAAGTATAAAAATATTATTCTTCTTATTTCGGTACTGACTTTTTTAGGATTTGCATTATATTTATTTTTAACTCCTGATGTCTCACGATTAAAAAAAGAGAATCCTAAAAAGACTTCATTCATGAAATATCGTGAAAAGGAATGGAAAAGACTCGGTAAGAATTATACCATTAAACAAAAATGGGTTCCTCTTTCGCAGATATCACCTTATTTGATAAAAGCTGTTTTAATAGCAGAAGACGACAAATTCTGGCAACATGAAGGATTTGATTTCGAGGCAATAAAAAAAGCTCTCGAAAAAGATATAAAAAAGAAAAAGTTTTTAGTTGGTGGAAGTACCATTAGTCAACAACTGGCTAAAAATCTTTATTTAACTCCTGCAAAGAATCCCTTAAGAAAGATAAGAGAAGCAATTATTACATGGAAATTGGAGAAAACCTTGAGTAAAAAGAGAATCCTCGAGCTTTATCTGAACGTTGCTGAATGGGGAGATAAAGGTATCTTTGGCATAGAGATGGCATCAAGACATTATTATGGAAAATCTGCTAATATGCTTTCTGCTGAAGAGGCTGCAAGGCTTGCAGCTATTCTTCCAAATCCACGAAAATATAATCCTCTTGGCAAAAGCAGATACATTGAATATAGAGCTAATCTGATTTATAAAATAATGGTAAGACGAGGATTTGTTGTACCTGAATACGAAGAAATTATCAATGAGCTTGAGGATGAAGAAGTTGAAATTGGTATTGAATCAGAAGGAGAAACAAACGAAGAAATAAATAAAGAAACAGATTCTATTACAGCACCAGAAGAACCTCCGGAAATAGAATTAGACCCCTCAATACAACAAGATAATAATTCCATTTAAACTACATTATTCATAAATTCATGAGTAGTTGGCAGATGCAGTATTTTCGCTCATTTTCTGCTCGATATAATCGAGCCTCAGAGGAAAATTCTTTCTTCGAAAGAATTTAAAACCGCTCAAATACTGCATCTGCCAAGATTTTTGTGAATAATATGAGTTAAGTTTATTATCTTTCTAAAATTACACATGCTACACTATAATCATGTTCGTGGCTTAGACTGAGATGGATCTTATTTATTGCTCTTTCTTTTAACAAATCTTTGGCTCTTCCTCGAAGTTCTACTGAAGGAATTCCTTTATCTCTATTTATGATCTTAATATCGGTGAAAGAAATGACTATTTCAGAACCTATCGCTTTAATAAAAGCCTCTTTTGCAGCAAATCTAACAGCAAGAGAAAGATAAGGATTTTTCTTCTTATAACAATAAGATAATTCTTCTTCGGAAAATATCCTTTTTAAAAACTTTTCTCCCCATTTTTCAATAACTTCCCTCATTCGTTCGACTTTTACAATATCTATACCAATTCCATAAATCATGTGGTTAATAATACTCGTTAATTTATATAAGATTCAAGATGTTCTATAGTTTCAAACTATATATTAAATCTAAAATTGAATGTAAGATAGAGACTTTAATTATATTTTGCTTTGTTTTAATCCATGATATTTTAAGATAAAAATTGCAAACAGTGTCCTAAAAATGTCTATCAGTCAGTATTGGCATTGACAGAAAATGGAAGAAATGTGTTATTTTATAAAAACTTGGGGCTGTAGCTCAGTTGGGAGAGCGCTTGAATGGCATTCAAGAGGTCGAGGGTT
>CAYOJI010000029.1:14994-21602 GCA_964404225.1 uncultured Nitrospiraceae bacterium | reverse complement strand
AAAGTTAGAGAACCTGACGCGCAACAGTCTCTATTTTAAGCGGACAGTAGTGATATTTATGAGTAATACATCAGCCTGAACAATCGCATTTTTTGGGATTAATTGCATAAAATAAATTTTTATGTTACTGTTGTAGCAATAAATAAAAAAAATAAAAATGAATATAAAAATCTCATTTATTGAAGCACGCTCACCAAGTGCAAATATTTTTAGCAAATTTCCGATTCCAAGACTTGGCGCTATCTTGCTTTCCACAATTTTGAAAGAGAGGGGTTACAATGTAAAAGTCTTTATTGAGGACATTGCCACTCCTAATTGGTCTTATATTGAAAACTCTGATATAGTCTGTATCTCAACTATAACATCAACTTCAGAAAGGGCATATAAAATTGCAGACAGGCTTAAACAAAAAGGGATACCCCTCATTATAGGAGGGGTTCATCCTTCGTTTCTGCCTGAAGAGGCAATACAACATGCTGATTATGTGGTAAGAGGAGAGGGTGAACTTACGCTCCCTGAGCTTCTCAATTATATTGAGAAAGGTTCACCTGATATTGCTTCGATAAAGGGACTTACTTATAAAGACCGAAAAGGTAATATAATCAATAACCCACCAAGACCACTTATTGAAGACCTTGATATATTACCCTTACCTGATTTTAATCTTGTCGAAGGTTGGAAGTCATCTAATTTATATCCCATTTCAACCTCAAGGGGGTGTCCCTTTAACTGTAGATTCTGTTCTGTAATTACAATGTTTGGAAGAAAATACAGGTTCAAATCTATTGAAAAAGTATTGAATGAATTAAAACATATTCATCATTATTTTTCAAAAGGAACTAAGTTTTTTGTTGATGACAATTTTACTGCAAACAAGATGCGAACGAAGGAATTACTTCAGGCTATGATTTCTGAACGCTTGACCTTTAAATGGTCTGCTCAGGTGAGAACAGATGTTGTGGAAGATGAGAAACTTTTACGCCTCATGGCAGATTCAGGCTGTACTACTGTTCATATTGGTTTTGAGTCAGTAAATCCAGAAACCTTAAAAGCTTATAACAAAAAACAGAGCATTGATGAAATTATTAATTGTATTAAGATGCTAAAGAACTATGGTATAGAAATACACGGAATGTTTGTATTTGGCGCCGATACTGACACAATAGATACTATTAAAAAAACAACAGATTTTGCTATAAGATTCGGTATTGACACGATACAATTTTTAATACTCACTCCTCTCCCAGGCACACCATTTTTCTATGATATGAAGGAGGCACTCAGACTCCTCCATACTGATTGGAGCAAATATGATGGACACCATGTGGTTTATAAACCTTATCTAATGACACCACAAACTCTACACATAGAAACTCTCAAGGCAATGGGAAAATTTTATTCTTGGAGATATATTTTCAAGCATCTTGCCCGTTTTGACTTCTTTCACGTTGCAATAGGATTATATGGTAAGAAGGCAGTAAAAAAAGCACTTGAGGAGGCTATTGACTATCTCAATTCTATAGGCAAAATTAAAGAACTCTCTTCCTTTGGATGTACTTAGTTAACCTAAAAATGCAAATTAATTTGAATAATTGCATTTTTGGTTTAAACTTTTCTTTCTTTTGCTTCATCCCACAATCTATCCATATCAGCTAATGTCATATCTGAAAGTTTCATGCCTTGCTCAGAAGCCTTCATTTCTATATACCGAAACCTATGGATAAATTTACTTATAGTTTTCCGTAACGCCTCCTCAGGATTTACATCAATAAATCGAGAAACATTTACAAGCATGAAGAAAATGTCTCCAAGTTCGTCCTCAATCTCTTCTTGTCTTTTTGTATTAAGGGCATCTTTAAACTCTTTTAGTTCCTCATCGAGTTTTTTCAGTACATCTTCAACACCCTCCCAATCAAAACCTACCTTTGCCGCTCTGTCCTGTAGCCTGTGTGCCCTCAATAATGAAGGCAGTGCCTTTGGAACCCCTTCGAGAATTGATTTGCGAAATTTACCCTCGTTTTTTTTCTGAATTTCCCAATGAGCAAGAACCTCTGCGGTTGTTTCATAATTGGCATCTCCAAACACGTGAGGATGTCTCGCTACCATCTTTTCAGAGATATTTTTGACCACATCAGAAAGATCAAATTCTTTATTCTCTTTTGCTATCTGACACTGAAAGACTATTTGGAAAAGGAGGTCGCCGAGCTCCTCCTTTATTTTTTCAGGATCATTTTCTTCGATAGCCTCAATAAGTTCATATGCCTCTTCAATAATAAAAGGCTTAAGGGATTCTCTGGTTTGTTCTTTATCCCACGGGCAACCTTTTTCCCCTCTTAGTGATTCCATTATTTTAATGAGTTTAGTTAGATCCATCAGTTTTAATTATTATTTATATTTAATTTTCTATTATGCCTTTTACCAATGTAAATATATAATGATATTAAAACAAGTATTATTGTCAGCAGAAAAATTATCACTTGTGACAATTCGATATATACAATCTTTTCTACATAGTGAATAATAAATGAGCCTGAATATGAAAGAGCTGGATCATGTTTCTGTCTCAACCATACTTCAAGATATGTAAGTGGACAATACCAACCAAATATCTGTATTATAATCGCAAAACAGAGTCCTATAATATGAAAGGTTTTAAAAATTTTGTATTTTCTACCTATAAATGCACCAAATATTAGGAAAAGAATCCACAAAAAATGAATAAATACCACAAAATCAGCTGCTATTTTATATAACATTCGAACAAGTTACTATAAGATGCATTATTTGATTTAACTAATTTTTAGTCAATGCTTTTACCCTTTCCTTTTAGATTCACGAACGCCATCACATATATCCAGTAATATTTCCCTTTCCTCTATATCAACCCTCTCTATCCGTACCCTTACTTCATCTCCTATTTTAAAAACACGTTTTGTATATTTTCCAATGAGACTCATTGAACGCTCATTATAATGATAAAAATCATCCGTCATATAAGATACATGGAGAAACCCTTCTACGAAATAATCTTTCAGTCTAACCCTTAATCCATAAGGGGTTACATGGATAATCTTTGCATCGAATTCATCACCAACCTTGTCTTTCATAAACCAAACCCTCATTGCATTCAGGACTTCTCTTTCAGCCTCATCAGCTAATCGTTCCATGCGCGATGAATGAAAAGCAATATCTGGAAGGATCTTTTTTAGTTCTTGTATTTTCCTGTCAGAAATATGCCTTTTATCTAATACTTCCTTAAGAATCCTATGAACAACAAGATCAGGATACCTTCTTATTGGTGAAGTAAAATGTGTATAGCATTTTGATGCAAGCCCAAAATGCCCGACATTAATATGGGAGTAGCGAGCTTGCTTAAGACTTCTTAAGACAATATAATTTATAATTTCTTCGGCAGATGTATTTTTTATTCTCTTAAGTAATTCCGAATAATCTTTAGTTTTTGAGATAATTTTTGTCCCTAATATCGAGCTGATCATCCTTACTACCTCCTCGAATTTCATGGGGTCAGGTTCTTCGTGAACTCTGTAAAGAAAAGGTATACCAAGGCTGTCAAGATATTCTGCAACTGCTTCATTTGCCGCTATCATAAATTCCTCTATAATCATATGTGCAAAATTTCTTTCTGCTGTCAAAATTGATTCCAGTCTTCCTTTTACATCAAGCAAAACTTCTGGTTCTGGCAAATCAAAGTCAAGGCTTCCGCGTTCAAGCCTTTTATTTCTTAAAATACTGCACAATTCAGCCATCAGCTCGAATTCCTGAAGTAGATGTTCATATCTTTGTCTTTCGAGCTTATCATTATCGATCAGAATCTTTTTAACTGATGTATAAGTCATACGTTCATCACTGATTATTAAACTCGGATAGAACTCAGCATCCAGCCTATTTCCGTTTCTATCAAAATCCATCTCCACAGTAAAAGATAGCCGCTCGAGACCTGGTTTCAAGCTACATAAATCTTCTGAAAGTTCTTTAGGCAACATCGGGATAACCCTGTCAGGGAAATATATACTTGTTCCTCTTTTTCTTGCTTCGAGATCAATACCAGAATCCCATCCTACAAAGTGACTAACATCAGCAATATGTACATACAATTTATACCCGTGCCTTTCAATTTTTATTGATACGGCATCATCAAAATCCTTTGCATATTCGCCATCGATCGTAATAGTGGGTAGTGATCTTAGATCTTTTCTTCTTAAGTTAACCAAATCCTTCTTTTTACTTGAACTGTAAAGCAAATCAGCCTCTTTAAGAACATTATGAGGAAATTTTTTGGGTAAATTTAGCTCTTCTATAATAAGGTCTATTTCAGCTTTTGGAGTTTCTGGTTTACCTAATACCTTGATTATTCTTCCTACCGGAGGCTTTCTATCAGTAGCGTAATGTGTTATTTCGGCTATAACTATGTCTCCAATTTTTGCCCCATTTTTCTCCTTTAAAGGGATATAAAGGTCAAATTTCAGGGATTTATCTTTTGGTCTTACATATAAGCCGCTCTTCGAACCTTCAAGTCTCCCTGCTATTCTTGTATAACTCCTCTCGAGTATCCTGATAATTCTTCCTTCACGTTTATCCCAATTTTCAACACGCACGAGTACCCTGTCATTTTTCATCGCACCCATAGTTGCCCATGCAGGTATAAACAGATCTCTTTCTCCAGGTTTTTCCATAATCACAAACCCATATCCCTCTTTATGAGGCTCAAAGTAGCCTGTAACAAGATTTATATCCTCTGGCGGGGCATAAAGACCTTTTCGAGTGCGCACAATCTCGCCTTTCTTAACCATAATTCTCAAAAGTCTTTTTAGGGTTCTCGCTTCACTATGGCTAAGATTCATCTGGAAGACCATTTCTTTAAAACTGAGGGGTTTCCTTGACCTTTCCTTAAAGAAGGAGATAATCGTTTCTTTGTTTACCATCTTTATCGCTATTTAATCGATTTTATGCCAAACATAAGGCAAAATCATATTAAATTATCCAATCACATTTTAGGGTAAAGCATTTTTAGTATATTTTTAGTATATTTTTAGTATATCTTTAGTATACCTTTTATGAGTGTTTATATAAATAAAATAGACTATTAGCCCATATTATTCACAAAAATTTTGGCAGATGCAGTATTTGAGCGGTTTTAAATTCTTTCGAAGAAAGAATTTTCCTCTGAGGCTCGATTATATCGAGCCGAGAATGAGAGAAATACTGCATCTGCCAATTACTCATGAATTTATGAATAAAGTGGGTTAGAGCAAACTTTAAATTAGGTGCTATGTATAATAACCTATAGAAATTAATTAAAAATATTTTGAATTACATGCTATTATATATAATATGTATTTTATTTATTTTTATTTTTTATAGACCTAAACCGAGTTTGAATCTAATAAGATGTTAATTTCTGTGATAGTTTTATTGACAGTAGTATTGGATTGTGATACCTTGAATAATACTAAAAATGTCGGATAAAGCAGCCATAATCAAAGAAGCTCAAAAATATTTAGCCAGAGGGCAGTTAGAAAAAGCTATTGCTGAATGGGAAAAGTTAATCAAAGAATATCCTGACCCTAACACCTTTAATACAATTGGTGACCTTTATCTTAAAAGGGGAGATAAGGGTCGCGCTGTTGAGTACTTTCATAAAGCAGCAAATGTTTTTAGGCAAGAAGGCTTTTCTTTAAAGGCATTAGCCATCTATAAAAAAATTTTAAATATAAACCCCACAGATACAATTTCTCTTTTATCACTTGCTGAACTAAATGAAGGGAAAGGACTTATTACAGATGCCATAAAATTTTATCTTGCGGCTGTTGACAGTCTTTCAAAAGAAGGCAAAAAGGAAAAGGTCTTTGAAATTTATAACAAAATTCTCGAAATATCACCGGGCAATCTCCCTTTAAGAAATAAAATAGCTGAAATATACCTTAAGGAAGGATTAATAACAGAAGCTGTAAAGGAATATCTGCATCTTGCAAAACTGTATCTTGAGAAACAAGAAATTGAAAAAGCTATGGAATATTTCAACAAAGTTCTGGAGCATCAACCCGTAAACAAAGAGGCGATCCTTGGGATCATAAATCTATATGAGAGAATAGGTCAATTTGATCGATTGCTTGAAAAATGTAATCACGCTATTAATATATTCCCTGAAGATGTTGATATTTTGTTCAGATGTGCAGAAATCTATATTAGTATGCAGAAATTCGATGAAGCAATAGATTCTCTAATAAAAATCAAAGAGATAGAACCAAAGAATATCAAGGTAAGAAGACTTCTTGGCAACATATATATAAAAGAAAAAAGGATAGAGAAGGCGTGGGAGGAGTATCTCCCTATCCTCGACGATATGATACTCGAGGAAAAATATGAAGATGCAATTGAACTTCTCAACACCTTCAAGGAAATTGATCCAATAGAAACTGGCAAGAGACTCGTTTCGCTATATAGGCAAATAGACGAACAATCTCGCGTTGCCATTGAACTTATATCTCTTGGAGACGCCTTCTTAGAAAAGGATCTAAAAAAAGAGGCATTGAACTGTTATAGAGAGGCACTCACAATTAATCCTGATGATGAGATCCTCAAAAATA
>CAYOJI010000029.1:0-14984 GCA_964404225.1 uncultured Nitrospiraceae bacterium | reverse complement strand
CAGCAAAACTCGAAACAGAAATTAAAACAGATTATATTTCTGAATTAGGAAAAACCGTAGAAGAAGCAATAACAGAAGCGGATGTTTTTATTAGATACGGTTTGTACGAAAGTGCAAGGGACATTTTAGAGGCATATGTTGAAAAGGAACCAGAAAACATCGAACTTCATGAAAAACTTAAATCTATTTATGTAGATATGGGCGACAAAGAAAATGCTGTGAGTGAATGCCTTGTCTTAAGTGAACTTTATAAAAAAGCTGGCGATACCGATATGAGCTCTAATATACTCAAGGAGGCGTTTTCTATTAACCCTGGAGACGATAGACTTTCTACTATCAAAATTCCATCAATAGAAGAAGAATATACTCCATTAAATAATTTACCAGTCATTGAAGATTATAGTGAAGAGCTCGCGGAGGCTGACTTTTATTTTAAGCAAGGACTTATAGATGAAGCAAGGGAAATCCTCGAAAGGCTTAACAGTATCTTCCCCGAAAATGAAGAAATAAAGGAAAGATTGTCCTCTCTTGGCAAAATAGTCGAGACCGAAGAAAAAATGGAAAAAATCGAAGAAGGAATGACACCCTTGACCATGAAGGATGAATCTATAGAAGCAATGGAAGTTTCAGAGCCGATACTTGATAGCGATGTCATGGATATTTTCAATGAATTTAAAAAGGGTCTCGAAAAAGAGCTTGAGGAAGAAGACTTCGAAACTCATTATAATCTTGGCATAGCTTATAAAGAAATGGGTCTTATCGACGATGCAATAAGAGAATTTCAAACATCTAAAAAGGATCCTAATAAATTTATCTCTTCTTCTAATATGCTCGGTGTATGTTATATAGAAAAGGGGCTTTATTCACTGGCTATCGATGTTTTAAAAACTGCTATAGAAAAAATGCAGGATAGAGGGGAATCCTATTGGGCTATGAAATATGACCTTGCAGAAGCTTTTGAAAAGAATGGCAATATCAAAGAAGCCCTCGATTGTTACACAGAAGTATATGGATGGAACTCCAAATTTCGTGCAGTTTCTGATAAGATAAATGAGCTCAAAACGAGGAGCACGGAAGGTGTTGAACGAAAGAAGCCAAAAGATAGAAAAGATAGGGTATCATACATATAAATGGATTATCTGGAATATTATGGGTTAAAAGAACATCCATTTTCTAATGTAGTTGACAGCAGATTTTATTATAGTAGCCGCCAGCATTCAGATGCTCTTCTAAAACTTAGATATGCTGTTGATACAAAAAAAGGTCTTGCTGTTGTAATTGGTGGAATAGGAACGGGCAAAACAACCCTTGCGAGAAGATTCCTTGAAGAACTGGACGAAAACGAGTATGAAGCAGCCCTCCTCGTAGTTGTTCACGCAAGTGTAAGCTCCGAGTGGCTTTTTAAAAAATTCGCTATTCAACTTGGAGTTCGAGGTATAAAAGACGACAAAATTGAACTCCTATCACAAATTTATAAAAGGCTTATCGAGATTAATGAAGATGGCAAAAAGGCTATTGTAATGATCGATGAAGTTCAAATGCTAAATTCAAAGGAAATAATGGAGGAATTTCGAGGGCTCTTGAATATGGAATCTCCTGATGGGAAACTTCTTAATTTTATTTTTTATGGTTTGCCAGAGCTCGAAGATGTCCTTGCACTTGATGAACCACTAAAACAAAGGGTTGCTATAAAAATAAAATTGAAAGAATTTTCCGAAGAAGACGCAAAAGATTATATTAAGCACAGGCTGAAAGTTGCCGGGTGTAATAAGGAAATATTTTCACAAGGTGCTTTAAAGCTAATCTATCACTATACAAAAGGTATCCCGCGTTTGATAAATACAGTTTGCGATAATGCACTACTTGAAGGGTTCCTGGCAAAGGTTAATACTATAGACGAATTTATAATAAAAACAGTAGCTATTGATCTTGGATTAAACACCGACACTAAATAATATATCCTTAATTTCTAAGGTAATAGATGAACTTAGATGCTCAATCTTAATTTTTGAAGGAAACCATATTTCGTTATTTTCCATTGGCTCTTCATAATAAATTTGTAGTTTTCTGCCATCTGTCAAAGATATTAACTGTTTAAGAGGAAATATTGTCTTTCTGTCTACCCATAACTCTCTCGATTGCTCTTTTAAGATATAAATCTCTCCATTTTCTTCAACATCAAAATCAATTAAATCCCACCAAAAAAAGCAGTCCTTTAAACCCTTTGCAAGCATCGAGGCGCTTTTTTTATCAATAATTGGCGTATTCTTTATAATCCCATTTTCTGATATGAGTTCAAACGCAAGAAACCCAAAAGAATAAACACGGAGGGTAAGATCTCCATTTTTAGAGATATTAAGAATCCCCTCTCCTTTTAATATTGTGTCATCTTTTTCATAAGCTATTGAAAATTTTGAATCAATTCTTGAAATATTATTTTTTGAATAAATTACTTCTTTTATATCAACGTATTCATACTCAGGTAATTCAACCCTTCGAGGAGCACAAGATAAAAGTAGCAAGATTAGGTTAAGAGAAAACAATATCAAGACATTCCTGCACATTCTTTACTCCTATCACTTCTATGCCGACTTCATTTTTTATCTTTTCAGAGTTATTAACAGACATAATAACCTTTTTAAAGCCTATTTTTGCCGCCTCCTTTATTCTTGTCTCTGCTTGTGTAACCGCCCTAATCTCTCCTGAAAGACCAACCTCGCCAAATACAGAAATTCTTGAATCTATAGGAATATCTTTGAACGAAGAGACTATCGCAAGGATAACACCCAGATCAACTGCTGGCTCTGTAATTCTCAACCCTCCTACTACATTCACAAAAATATCCATAGCACCGAGATAAAGACCCATCCTCTTTTCGAGGACTGCTATAAGAAGATTTACCCTGTTATAATCAATGCCAATAGACGTCCTTCGAGGCATGCCGAAAGTCGTCTGTGTTACAAGTGATTGAATTTCTACCATTAGTGGTCTTGTTCCCTCAAGGCTTGCTACCACGACAGAGCCTGACACATTAATAGGTCTTTCAAGAAGAAACAATCTTGAGGGATTCTCGATCTCCAATAAACCTGCATCTGACATCTCAAATATTCCTATCTCATTAGCTGAACCAAAGCGATTCTTTACGGCTCTCAATATACGATAAGAATGTCCTCCATTTCCTTCAAAATAAAGAACAGTATCCACTATATGTTCAAGTACACGCGGACCAGCAATAGCACCTTCTTTTGTGACATGTCCCACCAGGAATATAGGGATATCGGACTTTTTTGCAAAGAGCATCAATTTTGCAGCTGACTCCCTTATCTGGCTTACAGAGCCCGGTGCAGAAACAAGCTCCTCTGTATATATAGTCTGAACAGAATCTATAACCATTACCTTTGGCATAATTTTCGATGCAGTTTTTATAATTCCTTCTACAGAAGTTTCTAAAAGTAGAACTATATCTTCCGAATCCACCGATAATCTATCCGCCCTGATTTTAATCTGTTCCGAAGACTCCTCACCCGAGACATAAAGCACCTTTCCGTATCGTTTACTTATACCAGCCATAGCTTGTAAAAGCAAAGTAGATTTACCTATCCCCGGATTTCCACCAATTAGAATTACTGAACCAGCAACCACACCACCTCCCAAGACCCTATCAAGCTCTTTAATCTCGGTAGACATTCTTCGATCATCTTGTCTTTTAACTTGGCTTAAAGGCTGTGGTTCTAATTTGCCTTTATAAGAGACTAAAGACGACTGTCGACCGATTGCCTCTCTTTTTTCTTCGACAAGACTATTCCATGTTTCACAATCAGGACACTTTCCAAGCCACTTCGGGCTGATATAACCACATGCTTGACACTGAAAGATTGTTTTAATCCTCGGCATTATTCTTAGATCCTCTCTTCCATTATAGCCCACTTTATTCATAAATTTATAGACATTTAGCCCATATTATTCACAAAAATTTTGGCAGATGCAGTATTTTACTTATGAATTTATGAATAAAGTGGTTTAGTAGATACAGAAGAAAGGAAGCGGATATATGCTACAATAAAACCTATGAATGTATCTGATATTTCTGTAATAATACCTACATTAAATGCTGGTCTATATTTAGAAAGACTTCTACACACATTGACAACACAGGATTTAAAAGTCAAAGAAATAATAATAGTAGATTCTTCTTCTGAGGATGAAACATTAGAAATTGCAAAGAGATTCGATAACGTTAAAACCATATTAATACCAAGAAAAGATTTTAATCATGGAAAGACCAGAAATCTTGCTGTAAAGGAAGCGAAAGGTGAAATCCTGATGTTTATGACACAGGATGCCCTGCCATTAGATAATAAACTTGTTCGAAAACTGACCGAACCGCTTGAAAAATTAGAGATAGCAGCAACATTTGGAAGACATGTTCCGAGACAAGATGCATCGCCTCCCGAGGTTTTTGCAAGACAATTTAATTATCCTGCAGAAGGTTTTGTAAAGGGAAAGGAAGATATCGAAAGATTTGGTATTAAGACATTTTTTTTGAGCAATGTGTGCTCTGCTTATAAAAGAGCCTCTTTTTTTGAGGTAGGTATGTTCCCCGAGAACATTAGAGCTAACGAAGATATGTTGATTACTATAAAACTTATATTAAATGGGTATAAAATAGCGTATGTACCAGAAGCACGGGTAATACATTCACATAAGCATTCCCTTTTAAAGCAATTTATTCGATATTATAATATCGGGTCATCTCTAAAAAATTGCGAATGGATATTAAAATATGCTCGACCCGAGAAAGAAGGACTCAAGCTTATTAAAAAACAGATAGATTTTGTTATGAGACAGCGGAAATATCAATGGATTCCTTATATCCTTGCAGAATCTTTAACAAAATATATAGGTTTTAGGATTGGATTTATCGCAGGGTGATAGAGATATATAAATTAATTAAAGGTCTTATTCGTTTTTTTTGTCTCGTCTGTATTGACCTGTCTGCCTTTTATTTGTGTTTATTTATTGCTTGGTTTTTGAGGGCAGAAATCTTCAGTATATTTTTACCTCATCTACCCATTTTTACATATTCACATTACTTATCGCTGTGGTGGATTCCTATTATATTCTTATCATTTATCTTCTATGAAGGCCTCTATGACCGTAATCTACCATTCTGGGACGAGGTAAGGACTCTGCTAAAGGCATTATCACTTGCAAGTATCACTTTGATGGCTATTGTAACCTTGGGGAAAATGGGTGGCAAGGTATCAAGGATTGTTCTTTTAAGTCTCTGGATAATATCAATATTTTTATTTCCGATTTTTAGGCTATGGGGTAAAAAATTTTTATACAAAATCGGCGTATGGAAAAAAAGGGTGCTTATTATTGGTGCAGGGAATGCGGGCAGGCTTGTAGCTGAAGGACTTGAAAGAGAAAAGCATATGGGATATGAAATCATAGGCTTTCTCGATGATGATGAACAGAAGATTGGAAAACTTGTTAATGGTAAACGGGTTTTTGGTAATATTTCTACATTCCCAAAATTCTTCGAAGAATTCTCTATCAATACAGCAATCATAGCAATTCCTTCTCTTCCTGCATCACAATTGTCATTGTTGACGGCAAATATTCAAAAGACAATCGCTGACACTATGGTAATACCTGACTTAAAGGGTATCGCTTTATTAAATACAGACCTACTCCATCTTTTTAGAGAAGAATTATTTCTTATGAATATAAGAAATAATCTAAAATCGTTACCAAATAAATTATTGAAAAAATTTTTCGATATTACTTTAAGCATATTAACCTTACCGATACTTTTACCAGCAATAGGCATTATCGGATTAATAATAAAGCTCGAATCTACAGGACCTGCTATATACTCACATGAGAGAATAGGTAAAAATGGAAAGCTTTTTAGGTGTTATAAATTCAGGACTATGCAAAAAGATGCCGAAGAAAGATTAAAAGAAATACTCGAAACTAATGAAGAGATACGTAACGAATGGCTTAACAATTGGAAATTGAGAGAAGATCCCAGAATAACAAAAGTTGGTCGGTTTTTGAGGAGAACTTCTCTTGATGAACTTCCACAGATATTTAATGTCCTAAAAGGACAAATGAGTCTTGTGGGTCCAAGACCCTATCTGCCCAGAGAGATAGATAGCATTGGAGACAGCCTTCAGATTATATGTAGTGCAAAACCCGGGATTACTGGTCTATGGCAGGTTTCTGGAAGAAGTGAGACAGGATATAGATATCGCGTAAAACTTGATGCATGGTATGTGATGAATTGGTCACTGTGGCTTGATATAGCTATATTATTCAAGACAATAAAGGTTGTTCTAAAGGCTGAAGGAGCGTATTAATAGAAATAGTCGACTTTGTGATATAATTACAAAGATATCTTTAGAATTTATATTTTAAAATTATGATGAAAAGTATTCCATATCTAATGCCAGAAGACCTCCCGAAGGTGCCATTCGTCCTTAATGGGATATCCTCGCGGTTTATTAGAGAAAATAAGATTATTCCCTTAGAGTTTAAAAATAATATCCTCAAGGTAGTCATGGCAAATCCTGAAGACACAGCAACCATTGATGCTTTAAGAGTGGCTACTTCAGCAGATATTATTATATATACCTGTGATGATAAGGCGATTGAGGATTATATATCAAGATTTTATGAACAAGAAACCCAAAATATAAACAGGATTATTGAAGATATAGGGGGCATCGAGTTTCTAAGAGAAGAAGAGGAAGATATAGGGCATCTTAAAGACCTTGCTTCGGAGGCTCCTATAATAAGACTAGTTAACATGATAATAACAAGAGCCGTAGAAAGCAGGGCGAGTGACATTCATATAGAGCCATTTGAAGATGAATTAAAGGTCAGATACCGCATTGATGGAGTATTGCACGATATAGAATCTACTCCAAAACGACTTCAGCCTGCGATTGTATCGAGGATTAAGATTATGGCTAAGTTAAACATAGCTGAAAGAAGGCTTCCACAAGATGGTAGGATAAGACTTAAGGTTGGTGAAAAGGAAATAGACCTCAGGGTTTCCACTATACCTGTGCTTTATGGAGAAAGTGTAGTAATGAGAATCTTGCATAAAGAGGGAATAGTTATAGACCTTAACCTTCTTGGTTTTGAACCCAGGATATTGAAAATCTTTAATCAACTAATAAAAAAACCAAATGGAATTATACTTGTGACAGGCCCTACTGGAAGCGGGAAAACTACTACTCTCTACGGTGCACTTGATAAGATAAATTCTCCTGACAAAAAGATTATAACCGTTGAAGACCCAGTAGAGTATCAGCTCAAAGGTGTAAATCAGATTCAGGTAAAACCACAGATAGGTTTGAATTTTGCTAATACCCTCCGACATATTGTTAGACAAGACCCAGACATTATAATGATCGGTGAGATAAGAGACCTTGAGACAGCTGAAATAGCAATCCAATCAGCACTTACAGGGCATCTCGTCTTCTCGACTTTGCACACAAATGATGCGCCAAGTGCAATTACGAGACTTCTTGACATGGGAGTAGAGAACTTTTTACTTTCATCCACAATAAGGGGAATACTTGCTCAAAGACTTGTAAGAGTGATATGTCCATCTTGCAAAGAAATAGATTCTTCGATTGGTAGCAAGGAGGAATTGGAGGTCTTTGGGATCAATAAAGATACAATTCTTTATCATGGAAAAGGTTGTGAGCAATGTGCAAATACAGGTTATTATGGAAGAACAGGTATATTTGAATTACTTGTTGTAGATGACGAGATAAGAAAACTGATCTTAAAAAATGCTGATTCAAATCAGCTAAGAGAGATAGCAAGAAGGAATGGAATGAAAACATTACTTGAGGATGGTGCGGAAAAGATAAAGAAAGGGTTAACCACCCTCAGTGAAGTTTTGCGGGTCACTCAGGAGGCATAGATGCCTGTTTTTTCATATAGGGCTACGACTATTCAAGGTTCAATACTTGAAGGTGTCATTGAAGCGGCTGATGAGAGGACCGCTATCGAGAAGTTAAAAAGTACAGGGTACATACCTTTAAGAGTTACAGCCCCTAAAGAAGGTGTAAGAAAAAAAATAAGTTTTAAATCCCCGAGGAGTGACCTCCTTACTTTTACAACCGAACTCTCTGCGCTTCTTGGCGCAGGGCTACCCCTTGATAGAAGCTTAAATATTCTTTCGACTATTTCAGAGAGCAAAGAAATGAAAAATATTGTTCAGTCGGTCTTAAAATCTATTCGCGAAGGAAGCTCTTTTTCTGATGCCCTCCAGAAACATCCGAGGATATTTCCTAAGCTTTATGTAAACATGGTGAGGGCAGGTGAAGCAGGTGGAGTGCTTGAGGTAGTTCTTGAAAAACTAAACGAATTTCTTGAGTCGACTAAAGAATTGAAGGATCATATTTACTCAGTAATGATTTATCCAACAATTCTGATGGTCACAGGTGGTATATCAATTATTATTCTTCTCACTTATGTTCTGCCTAAATTCTCTGTAATGTTTGACGAGTTAGGAGGCTCTTTACCTTTACCTACACAGATATTACTGACAATAAGCTATACTATTAAGGCTTACTGGTGGATTCTATTTGCAATCATGCTAACCTCGTGGATTTTGTTCAAAAAGTATATAAAAACAGATGCAGGCAGATATAAATGGGATTCATTTAAACTTAAGATATTGGGAGATGTTATAAGAAAACTTGAAACCGCAAGATTTTGTAGAACTCTTGGAACACTATTAAAGAGCGGAGTACCCCTCCTTCAAGCCCTTAACAATACGAGAGATGTTTTAAACAATCAGGTTATCGCATCCGCAATTGATCGAGTTTCAATTGGAGCTAAAGAAGGCAAAGGCATAGCCATACCTTTATCAGACACAAATGTTTTTCCTCCCCTCGCCTTGTCTATGATTAAAGTTGGAGAAGAAACAGGTCAACTCGACACCATGCTTTTAAAGGTTGCTACTACTTATGAAAAGAGTCTCAATGTGGCTATAAAAAGATTTGTGAATCTCCTTGAACCCATAATGATACTTTCTATGGGGCTAATTATAGGCTTTATAGTTATCTCAATGCTTATCGCAATTTTCAGTATTACAGAGTTGCCGTTTTAGATCTCAGATGCCAAATATCAGATACCAGAAGAATAAAGGTTTCACGCTTCTCGAGCTGATAATCGTTCTTTTTCTAATCAGTCTAATTCTTGGCATGTCAGTAGTTTATTTTGCGAATTTTCTTCCTTCAAACAGATTTAAAGCAACGGTCAGGGATCTCTCGACAACCATTAGACAAGCAAGGGCACTTGCTAACATACACGGTGAAAGACAGATTGTCACAATAGACCTTGATTCAAAAAAATATGGTATAGATGGAAGGTCTACCAAATATATTCCGCCTGATGTGAAGATAATGATTTCAGACCCTGTTTCAGGAGATATTCAAAAAGGTAAATATCACTTCATCGTCCATTCCATCGGAATCGAGGGAGGAACTATTGTTTTATGGGATAATAGAAGAAAGGCATCTATACAGATAGACCCTGTGGTTGGCTCACTGGTGATTAAATAACCCGAATAAATGCAAATGGAGAAAAATAGTAAATCTTTTATTTTTAGATTCCCGACTTTAGATTTAAAAAAAAGAGACGGGTTTACTCTTCTGGAGATCCTCGTAGCGATAGCAATATTAGGTATCGCGATAACTATTATTATTCAACTTTTCTCCTCCAATCTACAAGCCATAAAGGCATCTGGTGATTATGTTACTGCTTCAACAAAAGCAGAAGTAAAGATGAGGGAAATATTAGACGGGAGAATATCCGAGGGTGTGTATAAAGAGGTAACGGAGGACGGCTATACAATGGATATAGCCATCTCTGAAGTGCTTAATGAAAGGACAGAAAATCTGAATCTCAGGCTTTTACAAATAGATTTGACAATTCGCTGGATAGAAGGATCAAAACAAAAATCGATGACCCTGAGTACACTTAAAATGTTGGGAAAAGAAATCTGATGACAGGAAAGCAAAAAAATAAAATCAAACGATGTAAAGATATCTCTGTTTTAAATCTTGAATCTCTTATTTTTAATTCTTCAGCAGGCTTTACACTCCTTGAACTTACAATCTCTATCACGATGATTGGATTCATAGTTCTTATTATAGTGGGTGCCTTGAGTCTTGGTTTTCGCTCAGTCGAATCAGGGGAAAAAAAGATAGAATCCTTTGAAAGGATAAGAAGTTCTATAAATATTATAAATGCCCAGATACAATCCCAGATTCCATTAAAATTTATTAATGAAGATGGTGAGGAAGAATATTACTTTAAGGGAGAAGCCAACTTTATGCAATTTGCGACAAATTATTCTATTTGGGGTGGAGAAAAGGGCTATGTAATAGCAACCTATGTTGTTGAAAATGACGAAAATGGTAAACAGACATTATTTGTTACCGAAAATATTATAGGTATAAATGAATATAGAGATACCCGTCTTTTTGATAAATTTGACAGAATCTATTTCGAATATTTTATTAAAAGCGAGATTGATGAAGAGGGTTTCTGGACAGAATATATACAGGAAGAAAATATAATTCCTGAAAAGATTAGATTACATCTCATTAATGGTTACAAAGATTTTTCGATGATTATCCCTGTTATGGCACGAGGGACAACGGTTCAGTTATTTGAAGCTAAGCAAAAATTTATAGGACCTTTTACAGAGTAAAGAACAATGTATAATAATTCACAAAATGGCGTAGCATTAATTATGGTTATATGGATATTGACAATACTAACCGTTATAGTTCTCTCTTTTTCTTTTATGGCAAGAACAGAAACATACTCTACGTTATCCTTTAAAGAAGGGTTAGAAAAAAAATTTTTTGCAGAGGCTGGTATTCAAAGGGGTATAACAGAGCTTTTCTATCGAGACCTCTATGTAACTCAGAATATTGAATTTGAAGGGACAGAAGTATGGGAAACAGATGGTTCACCTTATGAAGGACGGATTGGTTCAGGTTATTATATTGTGAGGATTACAGACGAATCAGGTAAAGTAGACATTAATACAGCATCTGATGTAGTATTAAAAAATCTGTTATTTAATCTTGGGGTTTCTGGAGAAGAAGCTGATATAATTGTAGATTCGATTATGGACTGGAAAGATGCCGATGATCTTTACAGGCTTCACGGTGCAGAGGATGAATATTATATGTCTTTAAAACATCCTTACAGGGCAAAAAATGCAGATTTTGAGACCTTAGAAGAGCTCATCCTCGTGAGGGGGATAACACCTGAAATATTATATGGAACTGCTGAGAAAAAGGGTTTGATAAATTTTATTACTATAAATTCAAAGACTAATACAATTAATATTAATGCTGCACCCAAAGAAGTCTTAGTTTCGATACCGGGGATAACAAATGAAATGGCTGATTTTATTATTGAATACAGAGAGAACAAAGAGATAGAGAATTTAGAAGAAATTCATGATATTCTTGGAGAAAACTTTAGTATTGTATCACCTTATGTTTCTACAATCGGAACAAATACTTTTACTATTGATTCTGTGGGTAAAAAAGAAGATAAAAAAGGAGGATATGGAATAAGGGCGATTGTTCAAATTACAGGTATCAATGAATATAGCTACTTATATTACAAAAGCCCTGCTAATATAAGGCAATGAATGGAACGGAAACAGTAAAGAGATTAACAGATTTTACATCCAATATACCAATAATCCTAAAAAAGATTTTGACTCCTATTTCAAAGATTCTCACATTCAGTCCTGCCAATGATGTAATCTATCCCGGGGAAAATGTTTCAATATCTATAGAAAAGGGTAACTTTTCTATTGTTTATGGCTCAAGATTTTTTTCAAGGATTAGAATCAAAAATTTAAAAACCTATTCCCTTGAAGATAATGCATATCCTCAACCAGAAGTGGTCACTTCATCTTTAGCTCTGGCTATCCATGACTTTGGTAAATCCAAAGTAGATGTAACTATCAGCATACCAAAATCGTGGGCGGTTATAAGGTCGGTCGAATTTCCTGTAACGGTAAAAGAGAATCTATCAAAGGTTGTCTCATATGAGCTTGATAGAATTACACCTTTTAATTCTGAAGATGCCTTATATGACTATAGAGTAATAGAAGAGACTGACGAAAAGATTAAGATCTTAGTTGTAGCTACTCGAGCAGATATAATAAGACCACATATCGAAGCATTAAGGGAAAACGGTATAAATGTCAATAAGGTTACGATAAATCTTTCATGTATAGAAACCCTCTGTCGCTATTTTGACAAAAGCTCTGATGCTGTTTTTCTCGATATAAAGAAAGACGGATATGAAGGAGCTTTATTTCATAAAGGTTCTATTATTGATTCTTTCTCAGGCTTTTTTACAACCGAAGGCGAACCCTCAAGGGCAGATTTGATTTCCTCAGAGATCAAACCTTTTTTAGACAAGCTGAATAGTTATACTGAATCATCACAGATTATTATGCCTTCAGATAAAGAAGATATAGAGTTAATGGATAGTTTAAAGGAAAAATTTAGTATTCCCATAAGGACATTGAATGAATTAGATACGAAATTAAAGGTTCCGGAAAAAATCAAAAAAATTCCATATTCTGCAATTGGTGCAATGTTTGAGTCTCTTTGGCATAAGGCAGGAGGGTTCAATCTTTTAACAAAAGGTGAACGTGAAAGGCCGCGTTCACCAAAATTCTTATCTCTAATCCTTATAGTAGCTATATTAGTCTTATGGATAATTTATTTAATAGCTCCTCTAAGGATAGAGAGAAAAAGGCTCGAGGAGATAGACCATCAGATTGCGATAAGAAAAGAAGAAGTAAAAAAAATCGAGGGGATAAAAAAAGAAATAGAATCTTTACAGGAGGAGATCTCAACAATAAATAATTTTAAAATAACCTCTCCCATGGCTTTAGATGTCCTGAAAGAATTAACATTAATCCTTCCCAAAAATGCTTGGTTATCAAGGTTAAGAGTAGATACAAGCAATATATATATAGAAGGTTATGCCTCTTCGGCTACAGGACTTTTACCAAAACTTGAGGCATCAGCTTATTTCAAAAAGGTAGAGTTTGCCTCTCCAACCTTCAGGGATACAAGGATGAATGCCGACAGGTTTAACATCAAAGCCGAGCTCGAAGGTGTGCAACATCCTACCATCCAAAAGAAAAAGGGCGAAGGATTAGAAGATGAAGAAGAATAAAACACTAATAATTACTATACCATTAATGCTGATTCTATCTGGTCTAATTATATATCAGTATGTCTATCTGAAGATTCAATCAGAAGTGGCTACAATTAAAGAGAGTCAAGCGATAAAAACAAAAACACTTGAGAAATACATTAATCTCATAGCAGAAAAGCCCGAACTCGAAAGGACATTATCCTCCTTAAGAGATACAAGAAAGGTTGAAGATTCTAAACTCATAGAGGGGCAGACTCTATCACTTGCGGCTGCATCTTTGCAGGAAATGGTTAAAGAGATTATCATGCGTAGTGGGGGGACGATATCAAGTGAGAGGGTTGGCAAGCCCGAAGATGTGGGCAAGTTTAAAGCAATAAGTGTTAGTATAGATACTATATTACCTGATCCACGAGCTTTAAGAGACGTACTTTATTCGATCGAGACAAGGACGCCGTATTTAGTAATAAAAGATCTTGATGTGAGAATCAGAAATTTTAAAGAACCAAAAGAGGTTGTAGTGAAATTAGATGTTTCAGCGCTAACAAGTAGCAGGTAGTGTATATTAACAATCCGTTACTTCCTCTATGTTCTCCGAGCAGTAATATAAAGCGTCAACTGGATTTTTGAGCTATCATAAGTATCAATTCTTTGTGGTATAATAAGTTGATTATAATGCAAAAAAAGGGAAGCTATAAGGTATGTAGATAATGCAAAGGAAATCTTGAAAAAACATGCATCAATGCATAACGGTAAAATTTTAAAGCAGTTTGACAGAATTTATAATGAATTACATATAGCAGGATATTATAGAGGACTTTTAAAAGGCGTAGATACCGTCAAAGATGCTATTAAAGCGGCTAAAGAATTCATAAATCAAATAAGGCTACAATAGAATGTTCAGAACACTTTTAAAAAACATAAATTTACTTAATATGCTTTTATTTTCAGCAGTTATAATATTTGCTTTCTATATCCTATTTCCCCTCTATAATGTAAGATTGAAATATGCGCTACCTACCGCAAGAAAAGATACAAAAGCTCAAGAAGAAAAAATCATCAAAGAGTTTCAAATACCATCTATTGAAGAATATGTAAAGATTGCTGATGAAAACCTTTTTCATCCTGAAAGGAAGATACCCGTCGAAAAACCAGTGGAACAACCTTTACCAAAACCAGAATTTGTGCTTTACGGGACATTAATAACGGATGATTTACAACTTGCATATATCGAAGATTTAAAAGCACCTTTTACTACACCCGGCAGAGGGAAAAGACAGGCTTCATTAAGAAAAGGTGACAAATTGAGTGGATTTACACTTAAGGAAATAGAGGCAGAAAAAATAGTAATGGTGAGAGGTGAAGAAAGTATAGTTGTCCGTTTAAATGATCCTTTACGACCAAAGTCAAGAGAGACTGTTCAGACCACTGTAGCCTCAACTCCTCAGGTGCAAACCTCTACACCTGCAACTGCTCCCTCACAAGTTCAGACAGCCCCGTCTAAAAAAGATAGTCCTTTAGCAGTCCAACAACAAAGGCAGATTAAAAATTCTGAAGCAGAACAAAGGGTGCGTCCAGATATCAAGAATCTTAAGATCCCTGAAGTAAAAAGGCCTTCAAGTAACCGAAGAGGGGGAGCCTTATTATTCGGCAATCAGCCTTAATTCGGATTAACCCCAAAAATTCAATTAGCCCACTTTATTCATAAATTCATGAGTAATTGGCAGATGCAGTATTTTCGC
>CAYOJI010000028.1:4684-21711 GCA_964404225.1 uncultured Nitrospiraceae bacterium | reverse complement strand
AAACTTAAAAAAATACTTATGAAGGATAGAGTTAATGAAGTTTTTTTAACAAGGGAAAGGGATATATTTGTGCCCTTAGAAGAGAGAACAGCTTTTGCGAATAAAAAAAATGCGGACCTTTTTATATCAATTCATGCCAATGCGAGCTTTAGAAGAGAGGCAAAAGGTATTGAAACCTATCTACTTAACTGGACTGATGATGAAGAAGCTATGAGGGTTGCAGCAAGAGAAAACGCAATATCCTTTAAAAAGATGAAAGAGATGCATAAACAGATGGACATAATTCAGGTTATCACAAACGACTTGTTGAGGCAAAATAAGCGGGATGAGTCTGTAAAACTCGCTAATTATATTCACCGATCAATAGTTGATACGCTTAATAATAGTTATGACCTTGGTGTAAAACAGGCTTTATTTTACGTTCTTTTTGGTGCAAAGATGCCATCAGTTCTTGTAGAAGTCTCGTTTATCAGTAACCCTGAAGAAGAGAGTTTGCTTTCAAAGGAATCTTACAGGACTCAAATAGCAGAGGCAATTGCGCAAGGAATAAATACATATTTCACATCTGTACCATCATTTCAAAGAACTGTAGAATTGAAAAATACCAAAACACTCTAAAGATCAATTATTACAGAAAAGACAATTGTGACAGGAAAAATTGATATTTTAATTAAGAATGGCTTAGTTTTTGATGGTACAGGCTCTGAACCCCGCGAAACTGATATTGGTATTAAAGATGACAGGATTGTCTTTATAAACAGTAATTCAAATGTGTTTGCAGATAAAATAATAGATGCAAAAGGATTAATTGTCGCACCTGGTTTTATTGATACACATGCACATTCTGATTTTACGATCCTTGCTGATCCCCGAGCCGAAGGCAAGATCTTTCAGGGAATAACAACCGAGATTAACGGAAACTGTGGTTTATCCGCTGCACCTTTGGCAAGTGAATTGATAAAAAGAAGAGAAGAAGACTTAAATGAATTAGGAATTAAAGATAGATGGACTGACTTTAAACAATATTTTAGGATATTATACAAAAAAAAACCTGCCCTCAATTTTTTGACTCTTACGGGACATGGCAATATCAGAGCAAGTGTTATAGGTTACGAAGACAAAAAACCGAATAAAGAAGATTTAAAGAAGATGCTCTCTCTTTTAGAAAAAACAATAAAAGATGGTGCTGTAGGACTATCTACAGGTCTTATTTATCCGCCCGGTTTATATTCAACGAGTGAAGAAATTATTTATCTTTGTAAAAATGCTATAAATTCTCGATTTATTTATACTACCCACCTCCGTAGTGAAAGTGATAAGGTGTTAGAGGCTATCGAGGAAGCTATAAGAATAGGCGAAGAGTCAGGGGTAAGGGTTCATATTTCTCATATAAAGACAAGTGGTGAGAAAAACTGGCACAAGATAGAATCAATTATATCGACGATCGAGAAAGCAAGAAATAGGGGGATTAATATTACATGTGATAGATATCCTTATATCGCTGCTTCCACTGATCTTGACTCAATCCTGCCAGCGTGGGTTTACGAAGGGGGTAATGAAAAAGAAATAGAAAGGCTGAAGAATAGAGAAATTAAAAGAAGGATCAGAGAAGAAATTCTAAGAGAATATACTGATAAAAAATGTTGGGAAAAAATATTCATATCGAGAGTCAATTCAGAAGATAATAAATGGATGGAAGGTAAAAGTGTTGCTGAAATATCGGTTATTAGAAACATGGATACAATTGATATGATCTTTAATATTCTTGTACAGGAAAAACTAAGGATAAATGCTATTTTTTATTCAATGAGTGAGGAAAACCTCAAGAGATTTCTTTCACTTCCTTATGTAATGATAGGTACGGATAGTTCAGCAAGATGCTCGAATGGTATAACAAAAACGGGTAAACCCCATCCGCGAGGGTTTGGCAGTTTTCCGAGATTTCTTGGTAGATATGTTCGTGATAATTCTTTGATGAGTCTAAATAAGGCTATTGAAAAAATAACAAAATTACCTGCAGAAACATTTGGCATAGTTAATAGAGGAATTATAAAAGAAGGTGCTTATGCTGATATAGTTATTTTTGATTACAATCGTATAATAGACAAAGCTACTTTTGATAATCCTTTTCTGAAGCCCGATGGGATATATTATTTACTCATTAATGGATCACCTGTTATATGGGAAGCAGAGTTAACGGGTATAAGACCTGGAAGAATACTGTTACATTAATTTAACTATAGTATTTTACATTTCGGTTAGATAATAATCTATAAAGTGAAGAAGCCAATTATTGGGATTATAACCGATATTGAGGGAGAAAATTTAAAAATTAAAAGGTATTATTTAGAGGCACTCTTAAAAGTAGGAGGCATTCCTTTATTAATATCCCCGTCGAAAGATTTATCCTTTTATTCTGAAAGAATTGATGGATTACTTATACCAGGTGGAGATGATATTAACCCCGAGTACTATGGGGAATCAAAGAGATTAAAATTAAAAATAGTATCAAAGAGGCGTACTGATTTTGAAATAATTTTTTTAAGAAAAATGATTAATCTTCAAAAGCCTATACTGGGAATCTGTTATGGCATGCAACTCATAAATGTTGCTTTAGGAGGTACACTTTATCAAGATATAAAGTCTCAATTATCGATAGAAAATAATCACGAAAATGGTTATCATAAAATAACGATAAAAGAAAACCCATTTTTACCGAAAGGAAACTATTCCGTGAACAGCACCCATCATCAGGCAATAAAAGATATTGGGAAGGGGCTGAAAGTTTTTGCATATTCATTCGATAATATAATAGAAGCTTTTTATAAAGATAATTATCCTTATCTTGTCGGGGTGCAATGGCATCCTGAAAGATTGATGAAGGATAAGCTTTCGAAAAGATTATTTAAATCTTTTATTACCGAAAGTTTAAAAAATGTCAAATAGATTTTATACTATAACATCCATTTTTTTGTTATTCCTTCTCGGATACTTAGCATACAAAGTACTTTCTCCTTTTCTTAATGCTATTGGATGGGCTATAGTTTTTTCGATTGTATTCTATCCTGTTTACGTATATATACTTAAGTTACTAAAGTTTAAGACAATTGCATCCATAATTACTTTAATAATAATAGTTGTGATTGTCTTAGGTCCATTCACTTATGTTTCGTTCATACTTATTAGTGAAATTCGGGATTTGATAGAAAGCATGAATAAAGAGGGATTTGTTCCATTACAAAAAATTTTTGCAAATTCAGATCTCGCAAAAATTGTCGGGAAGTTTCAGTCATATTTGGGGTTTCAGGAAATAGATGTAGTAGATACAGTAACAAAAAATATTAAAAAAATAGGGAAAGAAGTTGCTCATAATTTGACAACTAGTATTACAAATATACTAGCTGTTTTTTTAAATTTTATATTTATGCTTTTTGCTGTATTTTTTTTCCTCAAAGACGGGCCTGGTTTTTTAGCAAAGATAAGGGATTATCTCCCTTTTGCTGAGTATGATAAAAATAGATTAATTTCGAAGGTTCGGGATATGGTTATCTCAACTGTTTATGGAGGGGTTGTAGTAGCTCTTATTCAAGGTACAATAGGCGGGATTACTTTCTATTTACTCGGGGTTAAATCACCTGTTCTTTTAGGGTCTGCTATATGTATTATGTCATTTCTTCCCTTTTTGGGCACATTTTCTGTGTGGGGGCCAGTAGTGGTCTATCTTTTTATACAGAATGAAATTGTTAAAGGGTTTATTTTACTTATAGTTGGAGCTCTTGGGATAAGTATGGTGGATAATATATTAAAACCTATAATAATCAGCGGAAGGACAAAGATGCCTACACTCGTCGTCTTTTTTAGTGTGCTTGGTGGTATCAAATTATTTGGATTCATTGGCTTTATAATGGGACCGCTTGTACTTGCACTTTTCGTTTCTATATTCGAAATATTCAGACATATAGAAGGAGGGGAACATGCTTAATTATAAAGAACTTAAGGAAATAGCTAAGATACGTGGTAATGGTTCGTTTTTTCTAAGTTTGTATTTAAATGTTAGTTTACCTGCTAATGTAAAAGATAATTATGTGATACATTTGAAGAACATGCTTAAAAATACAGCAGATAAACTTGACAAAAAAGTCCTAAAAAAAGTATCGGATGATTTCGAAAAAGTAGAAAATTATTCAAAAAAGGTCTTGCTATTATTAGTTGTAACGAAAAGAATTTTTGGAAAGAATTTCACCTTTCTGTCCCATTTAAAAATGAAATTGTAGTTGATAATACTCCTTATATAAAACCACTTCTTGATATTCTTGATAATTATCAGAGATACGCAGTATTACTGGTTGGTAGAGACGCAGCACGATTATTTCTAATACATCTTGGCGAGATCGAAGAATATTCTGAGATCCATACGGAGGAGGTGCCAGGAAGACATAAAAAGGGTGGTTGGTTTGCCCTTGCAGAAAAAAATTATGAAAGACATATAGATTATCATGTTGAGATTCACCTCAAAGAGGTTATAAAAAAATTGGAGGATTTTCTATCACGAGAGTATGTGGGAAGAATATTAATTGGTGGAACAGAGGAAGCTGTTACAAAGTTAAAATCAATGCTTCCACAAGCGATTACAGAAAGAATAATAGGAACATTTCACGCTGAAATGTTTGCTAACAATAAAGAGATACTTGAAAAGGTGGAACCTATACTTCAGGCATTTGAAAAGAGAAAAGAAGAAAAGACGGTGGAAGAGCTGATATCAAAAGCGATGAAAAATGAAAATGCAGTAATTGGTTTAGAGGATGTTTTGAACGCACTTCAGGAAGGTCGGATTATGAAGCTTGTATTTCAAAAAGATTACAAACATAGCGGCTTATTATGTAAAAAGTGTGGTTATATGACTATCCAAAGTATAATTAATTGTCCTTATTGTCGAGGTGACCTTGAACATGTAAATTATATAATAGATTTTATAGCCCAGAAAGCAGTTGAACAGGGAGCATTAATTGAGGTTGTCTCTGAAAATAAAAGATTGGAAGAGGCAGGAAATATTGGAGCATTTTTAAGATTTTAAATAAATATTATTTACTATTCTCTTAATTTTTCCTCTTCTTCCTGAATAGTCTTACATTCTATGCACATGGTGGTTACAGGCCTTGCTTCAAGTCGCCTGATATCTATTTCCTGACCACATTTATCACAAATGCCAAACTTCCCCTGATTTATCCTTTCTAAGGCATCTTCAATCTTTTTCAGGAGTTTATGTTCTCTACCCCTTAATCTAAGCATAAAATTCCTATTTATTTCAGCCGATGCCTGATCACCAAGGTCTGGAAAGACGGTTTGTTCCGGTAGTTCATTGAGTGCTGCCATAGCTTCTTCGAGAAGATTTTTCTTTTGATTTAAAAGTTTTTTCTTGATCTCAAGAATTATTTTCTCTCTGTGAGAAATTTTTGTTTTTTCTGTTTTTGTTTTAATTTTTGTAGATATATTCTTGCTCTTTTTAATATTTTTAATATCTTTTTTCTTTTTCATTAAGAACTCCTTGAAGAATAATTTTTAAAAGTAACAAAAATCGGAATAATTAGTCAATTAAAATGAAATTGGAGTTTATAAATGGATTTAAGAGATTTAATCAAGAATGGCCAAGGTGAATTTTATTAAGGATTTTTATTAACGTACCCAAACGGTTTTTTTAAAATCCTTAAATCCATCTAAAAGATTATTTGTAGTGCCCCTGTAACCAACCTTTAATTCAGATTCAAGATTGAAATATTTGAGACATGTTCCGCAAGTGAATATTTCAACACCATGTTTTTCAAAATCCTTTAGTATTGGAATGATATCATTATCGATAGTAGTGAGTTTCACTCCGGTATTTAGAAAAAAGATGGTAGTCGGAAATTCTTTGTAGGCAATCATAGTTTCAAAAAAGGCTTTCATGAGAATCTTACCTAATTCCTTTTCTTCGCCCATTGTATCTGATGCGATTATAATACAAAAGTCTTTTTCTGTATCTTTTATGTCTTTATCTCGTGTTGAAGAGATTTCACAAGGAAAACCTTTCACAATTTTAACATTCCAGAAATTGTCTTCCCTGACCGTCTCTGTATAATATCCATTTTTCGAAGCAAATCTTGTAACATTATTTACGGATGCTTCGTTATCTAATAATATTTCCACAATGCCTTCATTTATTTTAGAAAGAGCCTCTTCAGCCATCATAACAGGTTTTGGGCACCCAACCCCTCTTGCATCAATCCGCATAATACATACCTCGAATAGATTAATTCGATATTTAATATTTTTTAAAAAAATAAAATAAAAATCTAATAGATATTTTTTATAATTTATGATTTTTTGATAGATTTTTTCTTTCGAATATTATAATAAACAAACTTTAATTTATGATTTCGAATATTCTGGCATATACTTCCAGGTGCTAAAATATAAAGGGAAGAGTATTGATTATGACGAATAAGTTACAAAAAGAAGATTTAAAATCCCTTGCGTATCATCCTTCTTTTAATGTTGTTTCTAAACTTTTATTAGACCAAAATCTTACAGAAGAAATTGTATTGATTATAGCAAACAGAAAGGATATCAGTCCAAAGATACTTGAATCTATTTACGCTGATATGCGATGGAAAGACAGTTATCGCATTAAATTAGCACTTTGTAAAAATCCAAAGACTCCGTTAAAGATCTCCCTTTCAATCATTGATGAATTAAAGATATTCGACATGGCAGATTTAACAAGGAATCGTTCTATCCCTATAAATTTGAGGATAAAAGCTGAAGCTAATATATTCGAAAAAATATTATCAATGCCGCTGGGCATAAAAATGACCCTTGCTAAAAGGGCAAGCAATAACGTTCTTTTTCGCCTCATAGAAGATGGCATTAATGAGGTAGTTGCAATATGTTTGGATAGCCCTTACATCACAGAGGGTGATATATGTCGTATTATAAGCTTAAAAAGGATTACATCACAGGTTATTCGACAGATAGCAAATCATCCAAAGTGGTCACGCAGATACAATGTACAATGGGCACTTATTTTGAATCATCATACACCACTTTCGTTGGTGGTAGAATTTCTTAAAAATATCAAAACAAATGATTTGAAAGAGCTTTATACATTGCAGGAAGTACCCCAAAGTACTAAACCCTTCATTTATAAAGAACTTTTAGAACGGCAAGAAGGATAAAAAGTTTTACACATGAAATCTGAAATTGATAATGTCCCCATCCTTAATCTCATAAGTTTTTCCTTCTAATCTTAATAGTCCTTTTTCTTTGGCTGATGACATATTTCCAACGGTGATGAAATCATAATATGATATTACTTCTGCCTTAATGAATCCTTTTTCTATATCAGAGTGGATTTTGCCTGCAGCTTTGACTGCATTAGTCCCCTTTTTTATACTCCATGCCTTTAATTCATCTCCTACAGTCGTAAAAAAGGTAATGAGACCTAATGTCTCATAACACATATGTATTAATCTAATAGATGCTGGTTCAAAAATTTTAAGGTCATTAAGGAATAATTTGGCCTCTTCTTGAGGTAGCTGCGAGATTTCCATCTCTAATTTACCACATATGGTAAGAATTTGACTTGATGGATAATGTTTAATAATCTTCTCTTCAATTTCTTTTGGATAAATTGTATTTAATTTATCCTCCCCAATATTTAAGACAATAATCTCAGGTTTGATCGAGATAAACTGTAAATGCCTTATTGCCCTCTGGTCATTTTCATCGAATACTACATCTTTTAATGGTATTCCTTTATCAAGAGATTCTTTACATTTAAGGAGTATCTTCTTTTCTAATTCGTCAGGTTTTTTACCACGTTTTAAAACCTGTTCCATTTTATCAAGACGTTTATCTATAAGCTCGAGATCTTCAAAGATTAATTCAAACTCAACTGTTTCTATATCTCGCAGAGGATCAACTGTCCCCAAAGGATGTATCACTGAATCATCTTCAAATGCCCTAACCACATTTACTATTGCATCAACGTCTTTTATCAAATCAAAAACTTTCCTATTTTGAACAGGATCACCCTTTGTCAGTCCGATATAGTCTATATATTCGATAGTTGTATAAGTCGTCTTTTTTGGTTTAAATATTTCTGAAAGTTTATCGAGGCGTTCATCAGGGACTTTTACGACGCCAAGGTTAGGGGTACCGGAGGTGGTTGGATAAATAGTCATTTCGAGATTCTGTCCTGTAAGTGCATTAAAGAGTGTTGTTTTTCCAGAATTCGAAAGTCCAATAAATGCTACTTTCAAAGTAATTTCCTTGTCTCAAATTTCATAAACGATGAATTGAAAATTTCTATAACATACTTATGGTATATTATTCATTGTATACTAAAATAAAAAGGGAGGAAAGATGATCTTCAGAAATAAAAGGCGAAATTTCTTTAATATGTCGAAAATGCTGATTATTTCAGCGTTTATTTTTTCAATAAATATAATTTACATTTCTAATGCTAACGCAAACAAAGAAGTTTCACAAAATTCAGTAGATATCCTTTCTAAGATAGGACAGGCTACTGCGGAAATTGTTGAGATTGTGAGGCCTGCTGTAGTTAATATATCAACAACAAGGACTTTAAGATTAAGAAGCGGGTTTGATCCTTTTTTTGATGATCCTTTCTTTAGAAGGTTTTTTGGAGAACAATTTGGTATTCCGAGGGAACATAAAACAGCAAGCCTTGGTTCAGGTGTAATTGTCGATTCAAAGGGATACATTTTAACAGCAAACCATGTTATTCAGAGTGCGGAAGAAATAAGGGTAACACTCTCTGACAAAAGGGAGTTTAAAGGTAAAATAATAGGTAATGATGCGATGACTGATTTAGGTGTTATAAAGATAGAGGCTGAAAATCTTCCAACAATAAAATGGGGCAATTCTGATAAGTTAAGGGTAGGAGAGACTGTGCTTGCAATTGGTAGTCCATATGGCTTAAGTCAGACTGTAACAATGGGTATAGTTAGTGCTGTTGGTAGGGCAAATGTTGGTATTGCAGATTATGAAGATTTTATACAAACTGATGCAGCAATAAATCCAGGGAATTCAGGTGGTGCATTATTAAATGTGAGGGGTGAACTTGTAGGCATTAATACCGCAATATTTAGTACAAGCGGTGGTTATCAAGGTATTGGTTTTGCAGTGCCAACTAATATGGCGAAGGCTGTTATGGAGAGTCTCATTAGTAAAGGAAAGGTTGTAAGAGGATGGTTAGGGGTTTCTGTACAGCCTTTAACTCCTGAGCTTGCAAAACAATTTAATATTGTAGATGAAAAAGGGGTTCTTATTGGTGATGTTGTCGAAGGAGGACCTGCTGAAGAAGCGGGATTACAAAGGGGTGATGTGATAACGGAATATGATGGGAAAAAGATCGAAGAGCCATATCAACTTAGAAATATGGTTGCAAGTACCTCACCAGGCACCGAAGTAGAGTTAAAGATCATTAGAAACAATAAAAAGGAAACAAAGAAGTTGATTATAAGCGAATTACCAGAAGAAATAAGAAGACCGTCAAAGGGCGAGTATGAGAATCTTCTCAAGGGCGTAACAGTACAAGATCTTACTGAAGAGATTTACAGACAGTTGAATCTACCTAAGAAACTGAAGGGAGTAATAGTTACAGATATTGACGACGAAAGTCCTGCTGCAATGATACTAAGAAAAGGAGACGTAATACAGGAAATAAACAGGATGAGGATAACAAATTTAAAGGATTATGAGAATATAGTATCAAGAATCGAGCCTGAAAAAGATATACTTCTCTTAATATATAGGAGTGGTACTTCAATATACATTACACTTTTGTCAAAGTAAAAGATGCTCTCTTTGATAAATTAGCTAAAAAAGCTTTATTCGAGTAAAAGCTTAAGCCACAATTTGTAAGTAAATCACTTTATTTTTTTCATCAGTTCAAGGAGAGGAATACCCAGTTTTTTTGCAACTCTTTTACAATCTTCATATTCAGGGGTTATCTTGAAAATATCTTCTCCAAGTCTTGAAACCTTTGTTTTAATCTCTTCAGAGCCTATATTTACTTTTTCAATCTTGCGTTCTAAGATTCTTCTTTTTGCCTCATAAAATCTTAATCCAATTGTACTTGTTTCTCTTAAAATTATTTTTATCAGATCATTCCTCTTCTCATTTTCGCAGAGTACTGTTAGGACTATACCTGGTCTTCCTTTTTTCATGATTACCTGTGTAAGATATACATCAAGTGCACCTGCTTTATAAAGTCCTTCGATGACATATTCAAATATTTGAGGATTCATATCGTCGATATTTGTTTCGATGACTGTTATCATACTATCTTTTTCTTCCGCTACAATGTTCGAAATATCTCCTATTATTATCCTTAAAATATTTGGCCAATTTTTAAAGTTTTTGCTACCGGCACCGATTCCTATTTTTTTGATTTGCATAAGAGGGAGATCTATAAAATCTGACGATAGGGTTTTTATAATTGCTGCTCCAGTAGGAGTGGTAAATTCAAAGGAAATACCCTTCGAATATACAGGAATATTTTTTAAAAGCTCCATGGTTGCAGGAGCAGGTATAGGAAGAATGCCATGATGGGTTTTTATTAAACCGCTTCCCACATTTATAGGAGATGAATAAACTTTCTCTATCTCAAGAATATTAAGGCCTATGACCGTTCCAAAAATATCTACAATACAATCAATAGCTCCGATTTCATGAAGATGGATTTCATTAAAAGCTTCGCCATGAGCCTTTGCTTCTGCTTCAAAAAGGTTTCTAAATATATTAAGTCCTTTTTGTTTTATATCATCAGAAAGTGATGATCTATTTATTATGTCTTCTATATCTTTCCATCTTTTAAATTTAGATTTGTGCTCATTAAATTTAGATCTTTGGACTACATCTATTTTACAAGCTCTTAAGTGAGCACGTTTAACCTTTTTAGCAATTAAGGTATAGCCGTTGAGGGGTATTTTTTTAAGCTCTTGAGTTAGTTTTTTTAATGAAACACCTAAATCAACGATAGCACCCAGACACATATCTCCGCTAATTCCCGAAAAGCAGTCAAAATAGGCAATTTTCAAAATCCAATCCTCCTTTGGTTGATATTTTACTCCAAGTTATTTAAGAGATTGGATATTATAATTATTCAATCTGCAGAGTGTAATCTGAAAAGGCTTCTATATTGATAATTCGTTCTTTTAATCCAATTGGATCGAATTTTCCGTATGCCATTGAATCATTATATAAATGTATTAGCCTTTTAACCCTATCTTTAAAAAACTTTCCTCCGCCAACAATTATCCACGTAGGATCTAATATTTCGTAACGTTTTTTCTGTTCGATATATTTTCCCTCGATTCCTCTCTCTAAGCAAAAATGTTTGACGAGATCAGCATGATATTTAGTATACTCCTTTGGAGAAAAAACAAGATATTCATTATCCCAATGCCTTATTTGAATGAATTTGCCTGTATATCTTTCTGGTATAGATACCCCAGCAACGGTTAAGTAATACATTTCAGAATAATCAATTATTATAGTTTTCATCCTTTATAATTATACAAAAAGAGACGAAAGATAGGGGCTAAAATGGATTTTTAACTTTTACTTCAGACCCCCAGTTAGATTTTTGATGAGGCAATTCGAAAATTTGACAACACCTTTAGTGTTTGCTAAAATTAAGCAAAAGCTACATTAATCAGATTTATTAATATTATTTATCCAAAAACAGTAAGTTAAGGTTTTCTAAAATGCGAGAGGGGGAAATTTATTAAATCAAATAATCTAATAAATTTTTAATTTAACCTAAAATGCAATATAGGATTTGAAATGGAAACTTTAAGAAGCGGAGGAATTGACATAGAAAAAAAGGTAAAGTGTTGGCAAAAAAAGGTGAGGTGTTGGCAGATACTTGGGTGCACGAAAAAGGAATGTCCCGCCTATGGGAAAGAAGATATTAAATGCTGGTTGAGTACAGGCACTTACTGCTGGGGTGATATTCAAGGCAATTTTCTCGAAAAGATAGAACTATGCCTGAAATGTGATGTCTTAATGTTAAATCTGGATGCGTTCTCGATGAAAGAGACACTTAGCGTTATAGATAAACAATTTAAAGAATACAGATCAGTCGTTCAAAAACGAGATGAAGAGGTTGAGAGTATAGGGCTTGAATTAGCAATCGGTCTATCCGAAGTATTCGAGGCACTGAAAAAAATCTCTTCAGGTGATCCTACAGTCAAGATATCAGAAGAATCAAAAATAGATCTAATTAGTAAATTAAAACAGATGGTTAATAACACTGCTAAGGAGATAGGTGAGATTGTGAATCTATCACATGAATTTGCTATTGTCCTTGCAGAACATTTTGATGTTTTGCATAGAGTAGCAAAGGGCGATTTCGACGCGAGGGTAATTGGTGGTTCTCAGATAGAGCTACTTGAATCATTAAAGAATGTTACAAATGAAACAATCGAAAATATTTCTATGGAGATTAAAAAACGTATAAAGGCAGAAGAAGCATTACATGAGTCAGAAGAAAGATACCGAACTATTTTTGAGAGTACAGGAACTCCTACGGTAATAATAAGGGAAGATATGATTATCTTTATGTCGAATAAAGAATTCGAAAAATTTTCAGGATATTCGAAGAATGATATAGAACATAAGAAGTCCTGTTTAGAATTTATACTCAAAGATGACATAAATAAGTTTTCTGAATTCACTAATCTTGTTTCGAGTTCAAAATATGAACCAGCTTATTGTGAGCTGAGGTCAGTAAACAGAAAAGGTCAAATAAAGGATGTTATTGCGGTTGTATCTTCGATTCCCAGTGCAAAGATGAAGGTAATATCTTTTGTTGAGCTTACACAGCGAAGATATCAGGAGATGGAAACTATAGCAACTCTCTCAGCGGCATTGCGATCTTCAACTACGCGTACCGATATGTTGCCAATTATAGTTGACCAAATAATGGATCTATTAAAACCAGATGGCACAGCACTTGCCTTACGTGAACCTGTAAGCGGAGAGATCATAATCGAGATAGCCAGGGGAAAATGGTCTAACTGGATAGGTGTGCGGTTAAGGAGTGGTGAAGGTATAAGCAGTCATGTTATTGATAGCGGCAGTCCTTATTTAAATAATAATATTTTTGAAGATGGACGTTTTGCTCGTCCTGAATTAATAAGTGACTTACAATGTGTAGCTTGTGTACCCCTTATAGCACAGGGACAAACAATAGGGGTAATATGGATCGGACGAAAATCTATAATTGCTGATTACGAAGTTCGACTATTAACCGCTATTAGTGAAATTGCTGCAAATGCTATACATCGGGCTACACTTCATGAACAGACTGAGCAACGATTACAGCGTCTTTCTGCTCTTCATGCCATTGACATGGCAATCAGTTCAAGTTTAGATCTTAGAGTAACACTTAATATTCTTCTTGAACATGTTATTACTCAACTTAATACAGATGCTGCTACTGTATTATTATTAAATCCTTATACTCAAACTTTAGAATGTGCAGCAAGTCGGGGATTTAGATCTCGTTCTATCAAACAAACGAGATTAAGGTTAGGTGAAGGACATGCAGGAAGGGCTGCTCTCGAGAGGCGTATTATTAGCATTCCGAACGTATTAGAGACAGACGATCCGTGTGTCCGTTCTCAGATCTTGGCCGGAGAGATATTCATTGCTCATCATGCTGTTCCTCTTGTTGCGAAGGGACAAGTAAAAGGGGTTCTCGAGGTTTTTCATCGTTCACAACTTAACCCTGATGCAGAATGGCTCGATTTTTTCGAGGCACTTGCTGCTCAAGCTGCTATTGCTATTGATAATGCATCGCTTTTTGATGAACTTCAACGCTCTCATATAGAACTTTCCATGGCATATGATAGGACACTTGAGGGGTGGTCAAGGGCACTTGAAATAAGAGATAAAGAGACAGAAGGCCACACTATACGTGTGACTGAAATGACGGTCCAATTAGCCAGAACCATGGGGGTGGGTGATGCAGACTTAGTTCATATAAAAAGGGGTGCTATTTTACATGACATTGGAAAAATGGCTATTCCTGATAGTATTCTCTTAAAAAAAGGTCCTTTAACTTATGAAGAGTTTAAAATCATGAGGCGGCATCCTGAATATGCGTATGAAATGTTACTACCAATACATTTTCTACGTCCAGCAATAAATATTCCATATTGTCATCATGAAAGATGGGATGGAAAAGGTTATCCGCGCGGATTAAAGGGTGAACAAATTCCACTCGAAGCACGCATTTTTGCTATTGTTGATGTATGGGATGCAATGAGGTCACAAAGGCCATATCGACCTCCACTTTCAGAGAAAGATACGATTGATTATATAAAGGAACAATCGGGAAAACATTTTGACCCAAAAGTTGTAGAAGCTTTTTTAAAAATGAATAAAATGACAAAATAAGATTTTCGATCAGAAAATACAATATATTTCAGTTAAGAAGTGATTACTTTCTTTACAATGTCATAAAGAGATTCAAATACAGTACTTAATTTCTCTATATCTTTTGTTCCTCCCTGCGCCATTTCAGGCTTACCGCCTCCTTTGCCTCCGGCAATCTCGGAAATTGTTTTAACTATTTCTCCTGCGTTATATTTTTCTTTTAGATCTTTTGTGACCATGCAAACGATTGCCCCTTGGCTATTATTTACAGAAGTAACTATAATTATGCCTGATTTAAGGCGCTCTCTTATGTTATCTGCAAGGATGCGAAGTTCATCATGACGAAGTCCATCTTGTCTCATTTTAACAACCTTAACTCCGTTGATCTCAAAGGCATTATTTATTGCATCCGCTATGAGGTCCTTAGAAGTTCCCGTTTTCAATCTCTTAACTTCTTTCTCAAGCATTTTGATTTCATCCATAAGTTTTGTTATCTTTTCCACAGGTGTTTCAGTTTTTAAAATCTTTTTGATTTCAATAAGCTCATAATTTTTTCCCCTAAGATAATCAAAGGCTGTTTTACCTGTTAAGGCTTCAATTCTTCTTATGCCAGAGGCAACGCTCCCTTCTGAGTGGATAACAAATAATCCGATTTCACCAGTTGCTTTACAATGTGTACCTCCACAGAGTTCCTTGCTGAAATTTTCTACACTTACAACCCTGACTTTTTCACCATATTTTTCATCGAATAGCGCAGTAGCTCCTGTTTTTAGAGCTTCTTCAATATTCAAGATATCTATTTTAACAGGAAGATTTTCTAATATTTTTTCATTGACAATATCTTCGGTCTTTTTAATCTCTTCATTGGTCATAGCTGTAAAGTGAGTGAAATCAAATCTAAGTCTATCCGGTAGGACGATAGAGCCTGCCTGTTTGACATGCTCACCGACTACTATTCTTAATGCTTTGTGTAAAAGATGTGTAGCAGTATGGTTTCTCATTATCTCCTTTCTTCTTTTGATATCAACCGAAGAAATAACTTCAGAACCTCTTTTCACAGATCCTTTTAAAACTTTTACAATATGAATAATGGTGCCATTATTGTATTTTTTTGTGTCTAAAACTGATATAGAAAGGTCTTCAGATGAAATAGTCCCTGTATCTCCCACTTGTCCGCCTGATTCTCCATAAAAGGGTGTTTTATCGAGTATAATCTCACCTTCTTCGCCCTCCATAAGTTCATTTACCAAATTCCCCTTTTTAAATATTAATTCAACAGTCGATTTTGTTTCTAAAAGCTCATATCCAACAAACTCTGTCTTAACAGTGTGAGCTTTTGCTTCTGCATATAACTTAAACGGGGGGAAGGTAGCAATTATTTTCCATCCAGACCTCTGCCTTTGTAATTCCATCTCTTTTTGGAATCCCTCTTCATCGATTTTAAGTTCAGCATCCATTGCCATATCCCTTGCAAAATCTAAGGGAAACCCATAAGTATCATAAAGTCTGAAGATTTCTTCGCCAGGAATGACTTTTTTACCTTCTTTTCTCAGTTTCGATATAATTTCATCAAGCAAATTCATACCTGTTTCTATAGTCCTGATAAACCCCTCTTCTTCTATTTTAAGTAATTTTTTGATCCTCGTTTTTTCATTTGTAATTTCAGGATATACCTTACCCATCACCTTAATGACAGAATCAGTGAGTTTATAAAGACACGGTTCATGTAGATTCAATAATTTTGCATGTCTCGATGCCCTTCTTATTATTCTTCTTAAAACATATCCTCTTCCTTCATTGGAAGGAACAAGACCTTCGCAGAGAATAAAAACAGAAGCCCTCACATGATCGGCGATCACCCTCATTGAAACATCTATATTTTTAGATGAGCCGTATTCAATACCAGCAATCCCAGATATATCGCTAATAATCGGTTCGAAAAGGTCACTATCGAAGTTACTGTCTTTACCTTGTAAAACAGCACTGATCCTTTCAATCCCCATTCCCGTATCAATACTCGGCTTTGGTAAAGGTGTTAAATTTCCATCTTGATCTTTATTGAACTGCATAAAAACGAGGTTCCATAGCTCAAGAAATCTATCGCAATCACACCCTACGAAACAATCAGGTCTTCCACAGCCTTTATCTTTACCCTGATCTATTATTATTTCTGAACACGGACCACAAGGACCTGTATCTCCCATCTGCCAGAAATTATCTTTTGCACCAAGCCTTACAATTTTACTGTCTGGGATCCCTGTAATTTCTGTCCAAAGTTTAGCTGCTTCGTCATCTTCTTCGAATACAGAGACATAAAGTTTTTCAATAGGTAATTTGAAATGGTCAATTAAAAGTTCCCAACTGTAAAGAATTGCTTCTTTTTTAAAGTAGTCACCAAAGGAGAAATTTCCAAGCATTTCAAAAAAAGTATGATGTCGGGTTGTGTGTCCTACATTTTCGAGGTCACTATGTTTGCCGCCAGCCCTCATACATTTCTGACAGGAAACTGCTCTATCAAATGAACTTTTTTCTTCACCTAAAAATATTTTTTTAAACTGTACCATGCCAGCATTAACAAA
>CAYOJI010000028.1:0-4674 GCA_964404225.1 uncultured Nitrospiraceae bacterium | reverse complement strand
TAGGATCATTCCAGGGAATAAGAGGCGAACTTGGAACAATCTCATGTCCCTTAGATTCGAAAAATTTCAGAAATGTGGTTCTTATATCGGAACTTTTCACTTGATATATATTAATTTCCCGTCTAAAAATAGAAGGATTCTTGTATTAAAAATACCCAAGTAAGAATAAATCCATTCCTCTCTTGATCTTCCGTCGATTGGTGAGAGAATTCTTATTGAATCTGGAGACCCCCATGCATACCTTACCTGTTCTTTAGTCATTCCAAGTGCAATTTCTCCTTTTCTAATATTATCTTGAATATTAGGTGGAAAGTTTTTGATCTCTTCTTCTGTAAAGCGTATTGATTTTACACATCCAAGTTGTGACATAAGGAAGATAACAAAAAACAGAATAAGCCATTTTCTCATCTTATCATTCCTCCTCAAAAAGATTTTTTTCTTTTAATACCTTCATAATAGTTTCGTATGAATACCCCTTTCTTAAGAGAGTATTATATAATCTCTTCTTAATAACCTGAGGTGATTGAGATTTAAGAATTTTTAATTTTTTATCTACAATTTTTCTTGCATTATTAATATCAGTTTGTTCGTTTTTATCGAATATTGTATCAATAATATCATGTGGTATTCCTTTGTTTAATAGAAATCTTTTTGCACCATTTTGACTTAGTAGTCTTCTTGTCAGAGCTTCTTCTTTCAGAACTTCAGCCAAATAGAAGTCATTAATAAATCCTGCTTCTTTTAAATATTTTAAAGTTGAAGAAGCAACAGATTCACTGATTCCTTTTTTATTTAATCTATCTTTGAGCTCTTTTTCACTCCTATTTTTATAACTTAATAATTTCAAAGCATATTTTTTTGCATTAGCGAGCGAATCTTTCAATTTTCATCTTATCCTTATCATCGGGTTTTTGTTGAGATGACTTGGTCAGCTCTTCAAAGGAAACCTCGCTTGTTGTTTGAATACCTTTAACTTTGAGGATGAAATCATCGGGCTTTGTAGCTCTTCTTAGGGCCTCTTCATACGATATAAAACCAGATTTATAAAGACTGAATAGAGACTGGTCAAATGTTTGCATTCCATAATGGATTGCTCCTTGTTCAATAAAATCAGGAATTAATTTTGTTTTGTCAGGATCAAGAATGCAGTCTTTTATAGTTTCTGTTGCAACAAGCACTTCAACCGCTGGAACTCTACCTTTACCATCTGCTCTTGGTATAAGCCTCATCGAGATAACACCTTTCAATATAGAGGCAAGTTGCATCCTTACCTGTTTATGTTGATAAGGAGGAAATACAGCTATGATTCTATTAATTGTCTCTGTTGCATCGATCGTGTGTAAGGTGCTTAAAACGAGATGGCCTGTTTCTGCAGCAATAAGAGAAGTCTGTATCGTTTCAAAATCTCTCATTTCGCCAACAAGGATTATGTCAGGATCCTGTCTAAGAGCTTGCCTTAATGCCTTACTGAATGACTCAGTATCACTTCCTATTTCTCTTTGGTTGACTATACTTTTCTTGTCTCTGTGTAGATATTCAATCGGATCTTCGATTGTTATTATATGTTCTGTTCTATTTGAGTTTATTAAATCTATCATTGCAGCTAGTGTCGTAGATTTTCCACTACCAGTAGTTCCTGTAACAAGAATTAATCCCCTCGGTTCCATAGCTATCTTTTTAATTATCTCTGGGAGATTAAGTTCGTCAATAGTTGGTATTTTCATAGGAATAACCCTGAAAACAAGCCCTATTGTTCCTCTTTGCATAAATATATTACATCTGAATCTTCCAAGACCTGGTACGCTATACGCTAAATCAAGGTCGTTTTTTTTCTTAAAAATTTCAATTTGTGCTGGACTCATAACTGATTTTGCTATCCTTGTTGCATCTTCATTAGTTACCTTTCTTTCTGATACAAGAGGAGTTAGTTCACCATAAATCCTCAATATAGGCGGCGAGCCTACTTTTATATGAAGGTCTGAGGCATCCATTGAGTGTGCCTTTTTTAAAAGTTCATTTATATCCATTTATTGCCTCCTGAGATTATAAGAGACTAAGATTTTGTTTTCTATTTCATTGGAGATATCAGGATTATTTTTTAGAAATTCCTTAGCGCTCGAACGTCCTTGACCAATCTTATTACCGCCGTAGCTATACCATGCACCGGACTTTTCTATAATACCTTTTTCAACACCAAGATCAACAATCTCACCAACCCTTGATATACCTTCATTGAAGTATATATCAAATTCTGCTTGTTTAAAGGGTGGGGCAACTTTATTCTTGACAACCTTTACCTTTACCCTGCCACCGATAGTTTCTTGATTCTCCTTTATATTTTCTATTTTTCTTATGTCGAGCCTCATCGAAGAATAGAATTTAAGCGCTGTTCCACCTGTAGTAGTTTCGGGACTGCCAAACATGACTCCTATTTTCATGCGTATCTGATTGATAAAAATGACAGTTGTTAAAGATTTAGATATGGAGGCAGTTAATTTTCTGAGGGCCTGGCTCATTAATCTTGCCTGTAACCCTGGCAAAGAATCACCCATCTCTCCCTCTATCTCTGCTTTGGGTACTAAAGCGGCAACTGAATCTATCGTTATAATATCAACTGCGCCACTTCTTACAAGAGATTCTGCGACCTCAAGGGCTTGTTCTCCTGTATCGGGTTGTGAAATGAGGAGATCTTCAATTTTTACTCCTAATTTTTTAGCATAATTTATATCAAGTGCATGTTCTGCATCAATAAATGCAGCAATACCTCCATCTTTTTGGGCTTGTGCTATAGCACTTAAGGCAAGGGTAGTTTTTCCAGAAGCTTCGGGACCATAAATTTCGATAACACGCCCCCGAGGATATCCTCCTATGCCTGTTGCAATATCAAGAGATAGAGAACCTGTTGGTATTACAGGCACTTCTTCAACCTTTCCCTCTTCGCCTAATCGCATAATTGCGCCTTTACCGAAATTTTTTTCTATTTGTGAAATAGCTACTTCCAATGCTCGAGCTTTGTCTTTGTTAGTCATTTTTCCTCCAAAATATAAAGTAATTTATTAAATTATTATTATAACATAAAGTTATATTTATATTTTTTGTTATTTATTTACTATTATAAAATCACTTAAACAAGTATATTCTGCACCCTCTGGTTTTAAATCACTCTTCATTAATTTTATACTTTCAACCACAATATTTCCAAAAAACTTATCTTTAAAATCATTAAGTTCTGCAATAACATTTTGAACTCCTCTCTGAGAACGAATCCTTCCAATTGTTAGATGGGGGTTAAACTCTTTGTCTTCTTTTTTATATCCTAATGAACTCATTGATTTTTCGATATCTTTCTTAAGGTTTATAAGTATATCTGAATTTTGAGCTCCGATCCATATGACCCGTGGTCTTTTAATCGTAGGGAATACACCAGTTCCATATATTTTAATATGAAAAGGGTTATATGATGATATAACATATGAAATCTTTTCTTTTATCTTTGGTATTAAAATGTCTGGGGTTTTACCAAGAAATTTAAGTGTTATGTGAAGATTTTCTGGTTTTACCCATTTTATATCTGCGTCATGTTTTGAAAGCAAATTAATAACATCACTAATGTCTTCTTTAATCTCTTTTGGTATGTCTACCGCAATGAAACACCTTAAAAACATTTTATATTTTAAAACCTTATAATTAATTATTATCGTATATATTTTACTAAATCAATAAAATTCCATATCTGGAGAATAAGATTAGTATACATAGCAGCTACTAAATCATCTGCTACTATCGCTTTTCCACCTCCAATCGATTCTATTTTCCTTATGGGGAAGGGCTTTAGTATGTCGAAGAATCGAAATAGAAAAAAAGCTGAGACAGTATAAAATAGAGTTAAAGGTAATAATGTGACCGAAACAAGATAGCCGCAAAATTCATCAATTACTATGTTTCTGCTGTCTCTTTCATTAAAGACCCTTTCCGCATAATGAGAGGAGATAACGCCTATTGGTATTATAAAGAGTAATATAATAAGGTGAATAAAAATAGAAGGTTTCAAAGAAATAAATACAAAAAAAGCAACTAAAGAACCAAGTGTTCCAGGTGCTATTGGGATGTAACCAACAAAACCGAGTGTGGCTATATTTTTTAATACAAATCCCATTTAGATTATTTTAAAAAGCGAAAATATAGTGACATAATTTTTATTTTAAACTTATTCTTGAATAATCTTATAAGTAAAGTTAACTTTTGTTGAGCCCTCAAGGGTAGCCTTTACAGAACAGTATTTATTCATTGAGAGTTCAATAGCTCTCTTTACAGCTTCTTCAGAGATGTCTTTCCCCCTTATAAGAAATTCTAAATATATATCTGTAAATTTTTTAGGGTAATCACTTGCCTTTATACCCTTTACATTTATCTCAATTCCTTTTATGTCTTGTTTCTTTTTCTTGAGTATTGAGACAACATCCATTCCAGAACAGCCACCGATTCCTAAGAGCAAGAGTTCCATCGGCCTTGGACCTGTATTGTTGCCTCCGAATTCTGGGTCACCATCCATAACAATTGCATGGCCTGAAGATGTTTCACCCACAAATTGAAGTCCTTTAATATATACAACCTTTGAACTTAACATTTTGCCCCTCCTATCTTTTTTGTTAAATTTATTAGAGACAATCACAT
>CAYOJI010000027.1:13932-21880 GCA_964404225.1 uncultured Nitrospiraceae bacterium | reverse complement strand
ACACATTATAAGGTGAGCCCCTTTTTTATTCATCACGGAATTGGTGATGCTTCCACTCATTAATTTTAGAATAATATTAATTCTAATATTGTAATTGAAAACAGTTTTAATAAATCTATCTTTGAATTATGAATTTTGAGATAAATCCTTATTTTACAACAAAAAGATTACAGCGAGTATATGGATATGGCGTTTCCTTTGTCGAAGGAAATATTGTCGAACTTTTATGGAAAGGACATGAATCTTTTCAAAAAATATTTGATTCTGTAAAAAAGGCAAAAGAATTAATATGTCTTGAATTTTATATATTTCGGAACGATGAAACCGGCAAAGAACTATCTGAGATTTTAAAACAAAAGGCAGCTGAAGGCGTTAAAGTCTTTATCCTTTATGACCACTTTGGATCATTTGGTACGTCAAGGAAATTCTGGAATAGTTTAAGAGAGGCTGGAATTTATGTTCGGGCCTCTCGGCCTTTTAAGTGGAAAGATCCCCTGCATTATATTCATAGAGACCATAAAAAACTAATAGTGATCGATGGGGCGGTGGCATTTACAGGGGGACTTAATATAGCAAATGAATATAGAGGATATTATGGGGTTAAGAAGCTCAAAGGATGGAGGGATACAGGTATATTTCTTGAAGGACCTATAGCTAAAGAACTATTAGAGATATTTAAAAAGAGCTGGGAAGTTTGGAAGGGTCAGCCAATATATTTTGAAAAAAATGTCGAACCGATTCCCGGTGGTATGCCTGTATTACCAATTTTTGCAAGTTCAGCTAAGGCACGAAGGCGCATGAGAAGGTTACTATATTACAGTATTAATAAGTCTCAAAAAAACATCTATCTAACAACCGCATATTTTTCACCCAGTCGGAGATTACTTCAAATACTTGAGAATGCTGTTTCAAGGGGAGTGGAGGTTAAACTTCTTCTTCCGGGTAAATCAGATGTTATACCTGCACATTATGCGGCGCGGGCTTTTTTTACAAAACTACTTAAAATTGGCGTTAAGATTTATAATTATAATAAGAAAGAGATACTTCATGCCAAGACCGCAGTTTTTGATGGAATATGGAGTATAATAGGTTCAGCTAATCTTGATTTTCAATCACTCAGGAAAAACGATGAGGGTAATGTTGGAATTATAGACAAGGAATTTGGGAAACAGATGAGGACTTGAAAAATTCAGAGGAGATTACACTGGAAAAGTGGCGTAAACGTCCATTTTTTGAAAAAATAATCGAAAAATTTTTTGCTATTTTCAGAAGAAGGCTTTAAGGATGCCAAAAACAGGAATAACAACATTACCACTCCATTATGGAAAGGCGCCTAAGTGGCTTTTTGAAAGGATGACAGCACTTTCAAAAGAAATTATATTTGCGATTGTGAGTGAATTTGGACAAAATTCATTTCTTGAAAAACTCGCTGACCCTTATTGGTTTCAGGCTTTGGGATGTGTACTTGGTTTTGACTGGCACTCAAGTGGATTAACCACTACAGTAACTGGAGCATTGAAAGAGGGATTAAGGGGTATGGAGGGCGAGATCGGTGTTTTTATTGCAGGAGGGAAGGGCGCTACTTCAAGAAAAACACCCGAACAAATAAGAATCTTTGCGGATAGATATTCATTTAATCCGGAACCCTTAATATACGCCAGTAGAATGTCAGCAAAGGTTGACAATGCTGCTGTACAGGACGGATACACACTTTATCATCACGTTTTGATATTTACATATAAAGGAGAATGGGCTGTTATACAACAAGGTATGAACGAAGATAAAAGAACCGCTCGAAGATATCATTGGCTAAGTGAAAATGTAAGGGATTTTGTTGTAGAACCACATTCTGCTGTTTGCTGTGATAAAAAAGCACCTACATTAAATTTAGTTGCAAATGAGAGTGATGATGTAAGGGATATTTGTACTGAATTATCTAAAGAAAAACCTGACAAAACAATTAGATACATTAAAAATATTTTAAGTCTCGATATGACAGGACGACATTATATAAATTTGTCCGATATAGATCCAAAAAAGATTTATCGTATCCTCACAAAGACCTATGAAAACCAGCCAAAAGACTTTGAAAGGCTTCTTGGTATTAGGGGTATAGGCCCTAAAACTCTTAGGGCATTGAGTCTTATATCAGAGCTTATTTATGGAAAACCGCCAAGCTATCGGGATCCCGCAAGATTTAGTTTTGCACATGGAGGAAAAGACGGTACCCCTTTCCCTGTTGATAGAAAAACATATGATAGAACGATAGAAGTTATGAAAAAAGCAATCTATTCATCACGAATCGGCAGAAAAGATAAGATAGAAGCAATAAAAAGGCTCTCTAATTATTTTGAGTCTGACCTTAACATAGGAATATAAATTTTAAATAATGAATTTAGATTTAAGAAAAAAAATATTAAGTGACAAATATAATTCAATTATATTTAAAAAAAGCAAGGGAAAAGAAATATATATTGTTGGAGGGTACATTAGAGATTTATTCAGGGGTATTAGTTCTAATGATCGAGATTTTTTATTTAATAATAATGACATAGACAAATTTGTGAAAAAATTAAATGAGGTTTTTAAAGGTACACTTGTTTTTTTTAAGAAAGGCAATCTGAGAAGAATAGTCTTACGAAATGGAATAACCTTCGATTTTTCAAAACCTCTCGGAAACTTATATGAAGATCTTTCGAAACGCGATTTTACTATTAACTCTATTGCATGGTCACCTAAAAAAAATATCGTAGACCCTTTCAACGGACTAAGTGATATTCAGAAAAAAATAATAAGATGCATTTCGAGTGAAAATATAACTTCTGACCCACTGAGGATTATAAGGGCTTATAGGTTTGCTGCCCAGTTAAATGGATCAATCGAAAGAAAGACAAGGATAGCATTAAAAACCCTTTGTGAAAAGTTATACTCAGTTGCTGCTGAAAGAATTACTTTAGAATTTTTTAATTTATTAAACCAAAAATATTCAGAAAAGTACATAAAAATGGCTTTAAAAGATGGGGTTCTCAATAAAATTATTCCATTAAATAAAAGGGTATTAGAAAGAAATATTAGAGTAATTTATAAACTTGAAAATAAAACCTTTAAGATTTTACCTTATAAATTTAAAGTTTTACTTAATAAAATAGTTTGTCAGAACCTTACATATAAAGGTTTATTATGTTTAGAGGCATTATTAAGAAATTATGAATATGAGGTTGATAGATTGAAACTATGCAATGCTATTAAAAAACGCATAAGGCTATTTCAAAAAGGTCTCGAGGAAATAGAAAAAAAGAAGGATTTTAAAAAAAATTTATTTGATCTTTTTATAAAATCCGATTATGCGTCACCTGATTTATTAATAGTCGAAGGCAAATTAGAGGTTTTAAAGGATTATGAAAGATTCAAAAAAATCATGGAAAAGGGGTTATTGAAGAGTGAAGAATTAATAAGAGCTATAGGTATTAAACAAGGACCACAACTTGGTAAAATAATTTTAGAATTAAAAAAGGCGCAGTTTGAAGGTAAAATTAAATCAAAAAATCAGGCAATAAAAATTTTACATAATATATCTTATCGGACATTTAAAATTAACATATATTGTTAATAAAATGTTATTAAATATGTTTAGAAACCCCTTTATGTATTGAAATATATTAATTTAGACACAGTTGATTAGCTATTATGCAGAAAAATTTTTCTTATATTTCAATTAATTAGGAAGAATCTAAAGGATATCCTATAAGCATATCATTTTCAAGGCCGCTGATCCTTACATTTATAAGCGATTTAAGAAGGTATTTATTCGAAGGAAGCTTTACTTTAAGATAATTACTTGATGTGCCAATTAACATTCCCTCGACAGCCTGTTTTTCAATAACTACATCAACTATTCTATTCAATTGTGATTTTAAGTATATCTCTTTTTTCTTGATATTCAAGTCTTTTAAAATGTTTATCCTTTCTCTCTTTATTGAAGATGAGATATTATTTTTCATTTTCGAAGCTTTTGTCCAAGGTCGTGGGGAAAAAGGAAATATATGAATATAAGAGATGGGTAAATATTCTAAAAGATTTTTTGAGTTTAAAAATTCTTTTTCACCTTCTCCCGGAAATCCCACAATTATATCTGTACCAATGGCTATATTAGAAATTTTATTTGATATTTTATCTACTACATTTATGTAATCTTTTGTAGTATATTTCCTATTCATAAACTTTAAGATTTTATTATCTCCACTTTGTAGAGGGATGTGCAAATGTTTGCAAATGCGGTCCTCCTGTAAAACTTCGATTAATTCTTCATCTATTTCTTTAACCTCTAATGAACTTAATCTTATTCTTTTGATACTTGTCTCTTTTAATATTTTTTTTATAAGAGAGGCAAGATTCGTTTTTGGAACTAAATCATAACCAAAAAGACCGAGATGAATTCCAGTAAGTACTATTTCTGAATATCCATTTGTTGTAAAGCTGTTAATTTGTGTGATAATCTCTGAGACATTTGTACTCCTTGATCTTCCTCGAACAAAAGGGATAATACAGTACGTACAATGATGATTGCATCCATCTTGAATTTTAACATAAGGTCTTGCCCTAAAAGAAAAATTATAAGTATAACTTAAATTATTATTAGATAACAATTTGATAATATTATATTTATTAAAATTGTCAATTATGTAATCTATACCCTTAATTGACTTTACTTCATTAGGCATGATATGTGTATAACAACCTGTAACGATTACCTTAGCACCTGCTTTAATAGCCTTTCTAATTAATTGATAGGATTGATACTCACTTTTTGCAGTGACAGCACACGTATTTATAACACAATAGTCTGGATTTTCTGACAAGCTTACGATATTATGTCCATTCTTAATAAGATTCCCTTCGATAACCGTGCTCTCATATTGATTGACTTTACATCCTAATGTTAGGATTGACACTTTCATGGCAGGATTTGTATTCCTTCAAGTGAGTGTCTTTTTGCTGATAAGATTTCTACTTTTATCAATTTACCTACCAAAGAAGAATACCCTTTAGGTATGTTGACTATCTTGTTAGTCCTTGTGCGACCAGTAAATTTACTGCTATCCAATTTACTTTGTCCTTCTACGAGAATTTCTTGGATGGTGCCCTCTAGAGACTTATTAATCCTTTCCGTTATCCTATCTTGAACTTCTAGTATTTCTATTAGTCTTTCAGATTTTATCTCTTCAGGAACCTGATCAGGCATTTTGGCAGCTTTGGTGCCCTTCCGCGGAGAAAATTTAAAGGCAAATATACCGTCGAATTCTATTTCATTTAATGCTTTTATAGTGTTTAAATGATCTTCTTCTGTCTCTCCTGGAAATCCAGCAATTATATCAGAAGTTATCGATATATTTGGAATTTTTTCTCTCAGTCTCGACACCTTTTTAATATAAGAATTGTATGTATATCCCCTATTCATAAGCTTGAGTATTCTTGACGAACCTGATTGCAAAGGCAGATGAATATGTTCGCAGACCTTAGGTAGCTCTGCAATAGTATCAATTAACTTATCAGAGAGGTCTCTCGGATGAGATGTAACAAATCGTATCCTTTCTATTCCCTCTACCTTATCTAATTCTCTTAAGAGTTCGGGGAAATCGATCTCACTTCTATAAGAATTAACATTCTGTCCTAAAAGTGTGATTTCCTTATATCCTTTTTTAGAAAGTTCGATTACTTCTGATAATATATGAGAAAATGGTCTTGATCTTTCAGGTCCTCTTGTAAAAGGGACAACGCAGTAACTACAGAAATTATTACATCCATACATTATGGTAACCCATGCCTTTAATTTATTACATCTTTCAACAGGCAGGTCTAATATAGCGATGTTAGGATTGTCATCTATTGCAATTTGTAAGTTGTTTTCTTTTAAGAATTTTTTTAACAGATGTATGTTTTGAGGACCAAAGACAAAATCTACATAATGTGCTTTTTTAAAAATATTTTCTTCTTCTTGCTGGGCGATACAGCCACCCACCAAAATTTTTGTATGGGGTCTTCTTTTTTTGTATAATTTTGTTCTTCCAAGTTCACTGTAAAACTTTTGTTCAGCCTTTTGTCTTATGCTACAAGTATTAAAGATAATAAGATCAGCTTTACGCGGATTGTCAGTTAGTGAATATCCTTCTTCTTTTAAAATACCTAAAATTTTTTCAGAATCATGGATATTCATTTGACATCCATATGTTTTTATATAAACATTTTTTTTCATATTTATTCTTGACTCAAGAACATAAAAAGTTTAGTCTTAATAATATATTTAACTTAACATGTACAATTTATGAGTAGCAAGTTAGTTTCGAATAAAAGGATAAAAATAATCGATCTTTCCTTGAAATCTTATATCTCTTAATTCTATTATAGAAACATGATTGGAACTTTACTAAGTAAAGTATTTGGAACAAAGAATGAACGAGAACTTAAAAGATTATGGCCAATAGTTGAACAAATAAATTCCTTAGAAGAATCAATTTCTAATCTTTCGGATTCAAAACTTAAAGAAAAGACCGATGAATTCAGAAAGAGTATTGAGAGTGGTATAACTTTTGATGAAATTTTACCTGAGGCCTTCGCTGTTGTTAGGGAAGTTTCGAAGCGCATACTCAAAATGAGGCACTTTGATGTCCAATTAATTGGCGGCATAGTTTTACACGAAGGGAAAATAGCAGAAATGAAAACAGGGGAAGGCAAAACACTCGTTGCCACCCTACCCGTCTATTTAAACGCACTTGATGGAAGAGGGGTGCATGTTGTAACAGTTAATGATTATCTCGCTAAAAGGGACACTCAGTGGATGGGGCCTATTTATAATTTTCTCGGGTTATCTGTAGGCGTAATACAACATGATAATTCCTTTATTTATGACCCTTCATATCGTTCGAGTGATAAAAGATTTGATTCCCTTAGACCATGTTCAAGAAAAGAAGCCTATGCAGCAGACATAACTTATGGGACCAATAATGAATTCGGCTTTGATTATCTTCGAGATAATATGAAATACGATATTTCTGATTATTGTCAAAGAGAACTAAATTATGCCATTGTTGATGAAGTCGACAGTATTCTAATCGATGAGGCACGAACACCTCTTATTATATCAGGACCCTCAGAAGAGTCGACTGATAAATATTATAAGATCGACAAAATTATTCCTAAGCTTAAAAGAGATATAGATTTTACAGTTGATGAAAAAACAAAAACAGTGGTCTTGACCGAAGAAGGGAACTTTAAGGTAGAAAGACTCTTGGGTCTCGGTAATTTATATGAACCATCCAATATCGAACTCGTTCATCATGTTTTACAAGCACTCAGGGCTCATACACTTTTTAAAAGGGATGTAGATTATGTTGTCAAAGATGGAGAAGTTATAATTGTTGATGAATTTACTGGAAGACTTATGCCGGGAAGGCGGTGGTCCGATGGACTTCACCAAGCGATAGAAGCAAAAGAGGGGGTTAAAATCGAGAGTGAAAATCAAACACTTGCAACTATAACATTTCAGAACTACTTTAGAATGTATAAAAAACTTGCAGGAATGACTGGTACAGCTGACACAGAGGCTGAGGAGTTTGCAAAAATATACAATCTCGATGTCGTTGTGATTCCTACTAATAAACCTATGATTAGGATTGATTATCCTGATGTAATCTATAAAACTGAAAAAGCCAAATTTAATGCAGTTATAAAAGAAATAGAGGAGCTCCATAAAAAAGGACAACCCGTTCTTGTGGGAACTATTTCAATCGAAAAATCAGAAATATTAAGTTATTTACTGAAGAAGAAAGGTATCCCACATTCCGTGCTTAATGCAAAGTATCATGAAAGAGAGGCTGAAATTATTGCTCAGGCAGGAAGAAGTGGTTCTGTAACTATAGCAACAAATATGGCTGGCCGAGGTACTGATATA
>CAYOJI010000027.1:0-13922 GCA_964404225.1 uncultured Nitrospiraceae bacterium | reverse complement strand
CGGCAATCCTGAAGGACTTGCAAAAGAATTCCTTAAAGAAAAGAAAGATTATTCAGAAGAGGAGTGGCGGGAGGCTCTTTCAAAAGCAGAAGAAATTTGTAAAAAAGACCGAGAAAAGGTTTTAGCTGTTGGAGGCCTGCATATACTTGGAACAGAAAGACACGAGGCAAGAAGGATAGATAACCAACTAAGAGGCCGATCCGGAAGACAAGGTGATCCAGGGTCTTCAAGGTTTTATCTTTCTTTGGAAGATGATCTAATGAGGATATTCGGTTCTGACAAGATTTCGGGTCTTATGGGAAAACTCGGGATGGAAGAGGACATGCCTATAGAGAACAGGATGGTTACAAAGGCTATAGAAAATGCTCAAAAGCGTGTAGAAGCACATAATTTTGACATTAGAAAGCATCTTCTTGAATACGATGATGTGATGAATAAGCAAAGAACAGAAATATACTCCTTTAGAAAAGAGATTCTTCAGAGTGATAACCTCAAAGAGCGTATTTTCAGTATGATTGAGGAAACAGTTGACGAGTTATTATTTATTTATTGTCCGGAAGAAAAACATGCTGAAGATTGGAATATAAAGGGACTTAAGGATTCGCTTTATGGAATCTTCGCTGTTACACCTGATCTCGAAATTTCCGACTTTAACTCTTTAAAAGATACTTTGGCCTCCTATCTTAAGAATACATATGATAAAAAAGAAGGCGAGATTGGTAGTGATGTGATGAGATACCTTGAAAGAGTAATTACCCTTCAGATTATCGATAATCAATGGAAAGACCATTTACTCGCCATGGATCATTTAAAGGAAGGAATCGGACTAAGAGGATACGGGCAAAGAGATCCATTAATTGAATATAAAAAAGAAGCCTTTGACATGTTCGCCGAGATGACTTCAAGGATCTCGACAGAGGTTTTGAGGCGGTTATATAGGATACAGATTGAGAAAAAAGAGTCTGTAAAAAAAGAACCTTTAAAACAACAGAGGTTAAGTTACAACAGAGGGGAAGCGGCTGTTCAAACTATAAGGAGGGGGAAAAAGGTTGGTAGGAATGATCCTTGCCCTTGTGGAAGTGGAAAGAAATACAAAAAATGCTGTGGGTTAAATGTTTAAGATATTTCTTATCGGAAGTAGTGCATCAAGAAATGATTTCGAGGATATTTTAAGAACAAACGGCTATAACATTAGCAAATTTGATTCTATCCATAAAGCGATTTCGAGTTTGAACGAAAAGGCTGACCTTCTAATCGTAGATAAGAAACTGAGTAGGGAACCACGTTTTAAAGAGTTCCTAAAATTAACTAAAACAATTCCTAAAATTGTTATCTCATCTGATTATTCATTTAGAGGATTAACTCCTTGGATAAAAGAACCTTTTACTTACAATATTTATAAACCTAACATCAAAGAACTTATCTATTTTAGTAATCGACTCCTAAAAGAAAAGAATACATTTTCTGACAACGAAAGATTAAAGCGTGAATTATACTTAACAAAACGTGTGCTTAATTTTTATGAAGAGGTTAGTAAAACTATTACATCATCTGTCGAATTAAGCGATGTTCTTTCGAAAATAATGGTAAGAGTAAAAGAGATGACAAAAGCAGAGTCATGGTCTGTTTTATTGGTAGATCAGGAAACAGGTGAATTGGTATTAGAAAAAACAGATAGCAAGACTACTAAGAAATTCCAAAAGATAAGGTTGAAGTTAGGAGAGGGAATCGCTGGCTGGGTTGCTCAAGAAGGTATCCCCGTTGTGGTCCCTGATGTTTCTAAAGATGAACGTTTTATAGGAAAGATCGATGGAGTTATACATTTTAAAACAAAATCACTAATGTGTGTTCCTATAAAGAGCAGAGGACAAGTTGTTGGTGTAATTGAGATTTCAAATAAAATTACAGGTGAACCATTTTCAAAGGAAGACCTCGATTTACTCTTAAAACTTGTTGATCACATAGCACTTGCAATAGAAAGAACCTTTCTTTATCAAAAAATGACAGAACTTGCTATAACAGATGATCTTACAAAGCTCTTCAATACAAGATATCTTAATAGAACAATAGAGGTCGAGATTCAACGTTCTACAAGATATAATACTTCTTTATCACTTATTTTTATGGATATTGATCATTTCAAAAGTATAAATGACCAATATGGACACTTGGTAGGCAGTAAAGTTCTTGTAGAGATTGGGCAGCTTTTATTAAAAAGTTTAAGATCGGTAGATATTGTTGCAAGATATGGAGGGGATGAATTTGTTATAGTCCTTCCACAAACACCCCCTGATGCAGCAGCTCAGATTGCAGAGAGGATGAGAAAGGCAGTTGAACAAAATACTTTTCTCAAAAAGGAAGGTTATTCTTTAAAATTAACAGCGAGTTTTGGAGTTGCTTCTTATCCCGAAAGTGCAAAATCTAAAGAGGAACTCATCAGCCTTGCAGATGAAGCTATGTACAGAGTCAAATATCAGACAAGAAACGCTGTTTATGCTATAGTATAGTATGGCGCTTTTCAACTATGCTACAAAAGAGATTACGATTAAGATAGTTTATTACGGTCCAGGCTTGAGTGGTAAAACGACAAACCTTCAATATCTTCACTCTAAACTTGATGCTAATTCCAAGGGTAGATTACTATCCTTAGCTACGGAAGCTGACCGAACCCTCTTTTTTGATTTTCTCCCTGTGGAATTAGGAAAATTAAACGATTTTTCGATAAGATTTCAACTTTATACAGTTCCAGGACAAGTTAGGTATAATGCAACAAGGAAGCTGGTTCTTAAAGGTGCAGATGCTGTTGTTTTTGTTGCAGACTCTCAGCGGGAAATGAGAGAACAGAATATCGAGAGTCTTAAAAATATGAAAGAAAATCTTATTGAAAATAACATTAATCCAGATGATATCCCTATATTTTTACAATATAACAAAAGAGATTTGCCAAATATATTGTCTGTAGAAGAACTTAATCAGGACCTAAATAAAAATGGCAAATATGAATTTAAGGAATCTATAGCAATAGATGGGATAGGAGTGGAAGATACATTTCGTCGCATTACTAAATTAGTAATGAAAGATTTAGCTAAAAGACATAAAATTAATTTTAAGACGGATAAGAAATTTGCGGATATCATGGAGGATGATTACACCCAACCTGTTAAGGTTAATGAATCCGAAAAAGAAAGGATTTTTGTACCTGAATCCCTTACCACTAAAAGGTCAGAAGTAGTACAAGCAAAATATGACATTGAATTAGATAAAGAATATGCTGATCCAGGTGTTGAAGAAGATTATCAACAAAAAGACATCCTTGTTAAAGAAATTAAAGAAATTAGAGAGATACCTATCATTCCTTTAGAAAAAATAGATCTAATGATCAAAGGATTGAATGATATAGCTCAAACATTAAGGGAGATGACGGAACTATTTTCAGAAATTAATAATGAAATCAAGGAATCAAAAAAAGAACAAAAAGAAATGAATATTATGTTAAGGGAAATCCGAAATAATTTTCAAAAAATAAAGACAAAAAGAAAATGGTTTAGATTTATTTAAATTCTATATGTTAAACTCTTTCGAGAGTTTTTATCAAAGCCTCTGCTTTTTTAAGTGTTTCATAATATTCCCTTTCAGGATCTGAATCAGCAACAATACCTGCGCCAGCCTGTACATAGGCAAAACCATTTTTTATAACAAAAGTTCTAATAACTATATTTAAATCCATATCTCCTGAAAAACTGATATAACCTATAGAACCTGTATAAGGACCTCTACATACGGGTTCAAGCTCATCAATAATTTCCATGCATCTTACCTTGGGTACACCTGTTATAGTCCCGCCTGGAAATGCAGCCTTTATTGCATCAAAACAGTCTTTGCCTTCCGAAAGTTTCCCGGTTATGTTAGAAACTATATGTATAACATGTGAATAATCCTCTGTTATCATCATTTCATCGACTCTAACAGATCCATAATCCGAAACACGTCCTATATCATTTCTTTCGAGATCAATAAGCATTATGTGCTCAGCCCGTTCTTTTTCATTTAAGAGTAATTCCGCCCTCAATAATTCATCTTCTATACTGTTTCTACCTCTTGGCCTTGTACCTGCTATTGGACGAGTTTCGATATCTTTCCCCTTAACCCTAAGTAAACGTTCAGGAGAAGAACTCACAATTTTATAATCGTCAAAATCAACATAGGCTGCAAAGGGTGAAGGATTTATGGCCCTTAGTATTTTGTAAAGGTGCCAAGTGTTTCTATTTAAAATAAATGCCGAAACCCTTTGAGATAAGTTTGCTTGAAATATATCCCCTGCTGAGATATAATCTTTTGCTCTTTTCACTATGTCGATGTATTCCTGTTTTTTCATTTCATAACTAATTTCCACTTTTCTACTTGAGTCAATAAAAGAAATATCCTCTTCTTTACTTAGTTTGCTCTTCATCTTTTTGTTTATTTCTTCGATTTCTTGCTCTGCCTCGTCATATATTTCAGACCAGTTCAATTTTGTATTTATATTTTTTCTTATCAAAGAATTTAAACCTGGACAGATTATTATCCAACCTTTTTTGTAGAAATGGTCGATAGCGATTAATTTATCAATCATAAAAAAGTGAGCATCGGGCAGATTTAAATCGTCGAGGGCATTTTTTGGTAATTCCTCAAGATAATGTACAAAATCATAACTAAGAATTCCTACAAATCCTCCTTGGAAAGGTGGAAGAAAATTAAATGGTAATTGATTATATAAATTTTTAAGTTGTTTCATTATATCGAGAGGATATTTTGTAAACACAACCTCATTTCTTAAAGAGAAGATTTCCAAGATAGCATTTTTTATTTTTAATGTAAAACGTGGATCGAATCCCACGAAAGAGTATCTTGCAATTTTCAAGGGACCTTTTACACTTTCAAGTAAAAAACTGTTAGGCGAAGCAAAGGCTTCATAAATTGAACAAGGAGAAGCATATGGTATTTCTTTAAAAAGTGGCGGAATTTTACCTTTTTTAACTATCTCTAAAAATTCTTTTTTAGCCGGCAAAATCATTTAATAGAAGACTTCAAAATTGCTACATCTGAGGGGTTTGGAAAGAATGTATTGAATATGAATATTAATTATATTTTGTAATTCTGAAAGAAGCATATTCGAAGGCTTAAGCCTATTTATTTTCGAGGGCTCCCACCTTATAAGATCGTTATAAAGTTTTAAAATCGCAGGAGATATCTTTATTGAAGACTCGGTTTTATTTGAACATACCTCACATAAAATCGTTCCATGAGAAATGTAAAAAGAATTTCCCTTTGCGCCACATTTTCCACAGACATCAAGTTTAGGAGCAAACCCTGCAAATTTTAAAAGTTTAATTTTGTAATAATTTATAAGTAGATTTCCCTCATTTACTCGAAATTTATCTGTTTTGAATTTACTGCTATTAGAATAACTATTTTCAATACTATGTAATATATTTAAAAGTAAAAAGTATATGTTTTTATTTATGTCTCTTTCTGGAACAAAATTTATAGTAAGTTCTAAAATTTCAGATATTAAAACAAAGCAGCTCAAAGTATTTCGTAAAGATTGGAATGAATGTATTATATCTGATTGTATTAAACGAGGCAAATTTGTATCTTCCTTGCCCCAAAATCCTATACGCGAATGCGTGAGTGGTTCAAGGCTACTGCCGAAACGACTTTTAATCTTGCGCGGACTTTTTGCAAATAGTTTTATTAAGCCTAAATCCGGGGTTAGATATGTAACTATAAGATCAGCTTCTCCTAAAGGAAAAGTCTTTAAGACAATACCTTCGGTTCTATAAAGCATTACATAATGTTCCCGAAGTCCTCTGGTTTAAGATTTTTTAGCCATTCTTCAAGTTCATCAGAACTTTTTTGTTCCATAACACCTTCTTCTACAAATATAGGTGCATTCACTCTAAGGGCAACAGCAACAGCATCACTTGGTCTGGAATCTACGTAAGTTTCTTTCTTCCCATCACTCAAACAAACAAGCGCATAATATGTATTATCGAGAATCTCTGTAACTATAACCTTTGTTATCCTTATTTTTAATCCATCTAAAATGTTTTTTATCAGATCATGAGTCAAAGGTCTTGGCGTTTCGACTTTACCTAATGCAAGTGCAATCGAGTCAGCTTCGGGTTTCCCAATCCAGATAGGCAATGTTCCATTTCCATTAACTTCCCTTAAGAGCAAAATATACATATTACTTCGTGGATCAAATAACATACCTTCAACTTTCATTTGAATCAACATATTATTTGTACCCCAATTCCTTCAATAATTGATTATCATTCCTCCAATTTTTTTTGACTTTTACCCATAACTCAAGAAAGACCTTCATATTAAGTAGTCTCTCGATCTCAAGCCTTGCACTGGTTCCGATAGATTTTAACATAGCCCCCTTCTTTCCTATTATAATAGCTTTTTGACCCTCTCTTTCAACATAAATGTTACATCTTATCGATATAAGCCCATTTTCCCTTTCCTTCCATTCATTAACTTCTACAGCTACGGAATGTGGTATCTCCTCTTCTGTCAAACTCATTATCTTTTCTCTAATTATTTCAGAGACCATAAATCTTTCAAGCTGATCGGTTAATAAATCATTTGGATAGTATTTTGGGCCGCTTGGCAAATAATCACAAATCTTTTGCAGGAGAAGATCTAAGCCATCATATTTTATAGCAGAAATAGGTATTATTTCTTTAAATGGATAAAGCTTGCTAAAATGTTCTATGAGAATCAGCAAATTTGGTTTTTTAATTGTGTCTATTTTGTTTATCAACAAAAATACAGGGATATTAATTTTTTTTAATAAATCTATAATCTCTATTTCTCCCCTTTTAGGTTCTTGCGGTTCAACCATAAAGAGTATCAAATCCACCTCTTTAAGGGATTCTATAGCGGTTTTTACCATTTTTTCACCCAATTTATGTCTTGGCCTATGAATACCGGGTGTATCTATAAATATAATCTGTGCATTAGTTAAAGTCTTTATACCAATAATCCTATTTCTTGTTGTTTGAGGTTTTGACGTTACAATCGCAATTTTTTCTCCCAGAATAGAATTAAGTAATGTAGATTTTCCAACATTAGGACACCCAATTATTGAAACATAACCTGAACGATAATCTTTTGTATCTTTGTCTTCCACTTATTGTTTTTCAAGCAAGTTGTTTTAAAGCCTCTTTTATTCTTTCAACTCCCTTCTTTATTTCATCAATAGATGTAGCATATGATAATCTTATATGATTGTCATCGCCAAAGGCTCCTCCGTGTACAAGGGCAACATTTGCTTTTTCGAGCAAATACATAGCCAGATCACTTGAAGATAATATCTTAAAATTATTAGCCTTTTTACCATAAAAAGATGATACATTAGGAAATACATAAAAAGCACCAGTGGGATTAACACATCTTACACCCTTGATTGATTTCAACTCACTAACAAGTAATTTTCTTCTTTTGTCAAATTCATCAATCATTGTTTTGATAAAATCTTGTGGCCCCTTCAATGCTTCAATAGCGGCCATTTGAGAGATAGAATTAGGATTGGATGTTGACTGACTTTGAATGTCTGTCATTGCCTTTATTATTTCCTTTGGTCCAGCAGCAAAACCTATCCTCCAACCTGTCATCGCATACGATTTCGAAAGCCCACTTATAACAATAGTTTTTTCTTTAATAGAATTATCAAGCGAAGCAATGCTTATATGTTTAAACCCATCATATGTAAGTTTTTCGTAAATCTCGTCAGAAATAATATAGATATTATACTTCAAAACAACTTCTGCTATCTGTTCTAATTTCTTTTTATTATATGTAAGGCCTGTGGGATTTGAAGGATAATTCAAAATAATAGCTTTAGTCTTTTTAGTGATATGGGATTCTATGCTTTCGGGGTTTAACATAAAAGAATCAGATTCGTGGGTCCTAATAAATACAGGAACTGCATCATTAAGGACAACCTGCTCTGGATATGTGACCCAATAGGGAGAAGGAATCAAAACTTCATCTCCTGGACTGAACAATGCTTGTGCAACATTATAAAGGGAATGTTTAGCTCCACATGAAACTATAATTTCCTCTCGCTTATAATCGAGGTTATTATCTCTCTTAAACTTCTCGATAATTGCATCTTTAAGGGCATCTATTCCACCAACAGGGGTATATTTTGTAAAACCGTCCTTGATAGCCTTAATAGCTGCTTCTTTTATATTATCAGGTGTGTCAAAATCAGGCTCCCCTACTCCAAAATTTACTACATCGATACCCTTAGCCTTTAGGGCCTTTGCTTTTGAATCAATTGAGAGTGTAGGAGATGGCTTAATCTTATAACTTCTTTCAGATAGCATCTAATAACCTTTCAATGATATTGTTACCCCTTTTTAATAAATTCTTGTAATTCGTCCAATTGGTATTTTTCCTGTTGAATAGTAAGTTCGAGATTAATAACTAAACCACTATGTTTTTTCAATTCTTCGTTTTCTTTTAATTTCAAATGACTCTTGTAAGCTGTTTCTACATCTTTAATTGCCTTCTTAAATGCATTGTTAATGCCTCTATTTTTGTCTATTTTACCTGTTTTGAATTTTGGGGGTATGCCATTTTCTGCTATATCTTCTGCAAAATGTGCAAGTTGCTTCATTTTCTCCATAGCCTGATCCATAAGTTGCCAACCTATAATTCCATTTTTTTGAAATAACCAAGAATATCTAATATGCTGTAACATTTCATTATATTTTTTTATAACCTCTTTTTGGAGCATATCAAGAAATTGATCAGGTAAATTCTTCTCTCCTCCGGGAATAGTATTAGCCTCTTCTGGACTCAATTTCTCTAATATTCTCTGAAATTTTTTGGCATGAATAGCAGATTCCCATGCCTCTCGCTGAAGAACCCTTTTTATATGAGGATCATTAACAAGTTCTGCCTCACTGTTATAATGTGGAATAAGTTTTTCTTCATATTCCACATAAGATTTAAAAATAGTAGCTCTGTTAGTAGGATCAAATGGGTAAGGTGCAGGAGTAAGGTCTGGTTCACCTCCCAATCGTCCAATAATCATTCCGAGCCAGTGCATATGCCACATCTCTTCTCTAGATCTTGACAATAAGTTAGCACCAATAGGCGTATCCTCACCCTCTAACCAACCATGGACAAGGTATCTTATAACTGCTGCATGTTCATCTTTTAAATCTTTGTTTAAAAGGTTAATCAATTCACTTTTTTTCATAATTCTCTCCTTTAGTCGTTTTTAAGAATTTATTAAAAATATATTAAATAATCATATTGCTAACCTATATTGTTAGTCAAGGATAATTGGCTTTTATTTTTAAAAAGGAATTAAAACTTTAATATAATTGATAAAGGATGATATTACCGGAAAAAGAATGGGAAAAAATTTATGAAGAGATTAAAAATATAGAGGGGGTTGTTATTATCTTAGGTTGCACAGATTCTGGTAAATCGTCACTTACTAAGTATCTATGTAAAAGATTTGTAGAAGATCATTTAATAGTATCGCTTGTTGATTCTGATGTTGGTCAATCGACCCTTGGTCTGCCAGGAACTATTAGCATGAAGCTTTTTCGCTATCCAAAGGATATAGAAGATTTTATTTTTGAGCGAATGTCTTACGTGGGAACATTAAATCCGGCAACAAATATTCCGCTAATAATAAATACAACAAAGTTTATCACAGAAATATGCAAAAAAAATTCTGCAGTCACACTTATAGATACATCCGGTCTTGTTACAGGAGAGAGAGGTAAAAATTTGAAGATAAACAAAATCAATGCTATAAAACCTCAATATATCATTGCGCTTCAAAGAGAAAAAGAGCTTGAACCAATTCTTGAAATGGTTAACTATGGGTGTATAAGGCGGTTAAAAGTTTCACGGATGGTAAGAATTAGAAAAAGAGAGGAAAGAATTAATTATAGAAAAAAGAAATTTGAAGATTATTTTAATAAGAATAGGCTTGAGGAATATATAGTATTTCAAAAAAAGATGAGATTTTTTTATAGCGGAAAATTATTAAATATTATAAGATCGATTGATTTCCCTAAAGGAACAATTATTGGATTAAATAAGGATGAAGAGACTCTATCTTTAGGGGTTATATCTGAGATTGAAGATGGTACTATTATATTTAAAACTCCACTTCAATCATTAAAGCATATTAATAAAATTGTATTTGGTGATATAATATTCCAAAATTATATCAAAAATGATCCACGTTAAACTTTTTAAATTTAAGAATTTATTAATCAGTCTAATAATAGTTTTAATTATAGGTTGTACGAATAAAATAAAAACCTTTAATCAGCTTGAACGCCCATTTGAGGATCTTTACATGAAGAATATAACTCAACTCACTTTTGAGGGAGATAATGGAGAAGCCTATTTTAGCTGGGACGGGAAAAAACTTATCTTCCAATCCAATCGAGGGGGATACGCTTGCGATAAAATTTGGATAATGAATATCGATGGTTCTGAAAAACGTATGGTTAGTCCTAATCATGGAGCACATACATGCTCTTTTTTCTTTCCTGATAATCAAAAAATAATTTTTGCGTCAACCAGTCATATACCAGGCGAATGTCCTCCAAAGCCAGATGTAAATAAAGTAGTTGGACATATATGGCCTCTTTATCCATATGACATTTTTGTTGCTAATGTCGATGGTTCTAATTTAATTAAGATAACGGATAATCCTGAATACGATGCAGAGCCTATTGTTTCTTCAGATGGAAGGCAAATAGTTTTTGGTTCAAAAAGAGATGGCGACTTTGACGTTTATATTATGAATTCAGACGGTTCTAATGTCAGAAGATTAACTGACAGAATTGGCTACGATGGTGGGCCATGGTTTTCACCCGATGGGGAAAAAATAGTCTGGCGTGCATGGTATCCTGAAACCGAGAAGGAAAAATTTATATGGCATGAATGCATGGAGAAAAATTACATTATCCCCATGCCTCTTGACCTATGGGTTATGGATTCAGATGGTTCAAATAAAAAGTTAATCCTTAAAAATGGTGCTACAAACTTTGCACCTTCGTGGCACCCTGATGGGAAACGTATTATTTTTTCGAGTAATATGGATGATTGGAAAGATGACATAAAAAGATTTGGGCATAATTTCGAACTTTACATTATAAATATTGATGGAACAGGGCTAAAGAGGATTACTTACAATAATGTGTTCGACGGGTTTCCAATGTTCTCACCCGATGGAAAGAAGCTTGTTTTTGCCTCTAATAGAAATCCTAAAAATCCACATGCAACTGATATATTTATTGCTGATTGGGTTGAATAGAGTCTTTTATTTCTAATGAAACAATCTATCCTTATAAAGATATTTTTAATATTTTTATCCATCTTATTCATCTTTAACAATTCAGAAGGATCTGAATCACAGCATAATGACTATTTTCTTAATAAGGAATCTTTATTTTCATCCGAAAGAATAATTGAAAATATAAGATTCCTTTCAAGTGAACAATTTATGGGGCGTGGAATAGGAACAGAGGGTATTGATAAGGCAGCTGAATTTATAGCAAAAAAGTTTAGGGATGCAGGGCTCAAACCAGCCGGTGATACAAAGGTAAGTTTTTTTCAGACATGGTTTGACACCGAAAATAATGTGAAAATGAAAAATGTTATAGGAGTAATTCCAGGAAGAAATCCTATTTTATCTGAGCAGAATATTGTAATAGGCGCACATTATGATCATTTGGGAGTGAATGACACAGGGAATTTTTACCCAGGTGCTGATGATAACGCAAGTGGAATTTCAGTATTACTTGAGCTATCAGAATTTCTCAGCAAAAACCTTATTCCTGATCGAAATATTGTCTTTATAGCTTTTACAGGTGAAGAAAATGATAGAAAGGGATCAAAATATTATTTAGCTAATTATAAGCGATACCCTGCTACAAAATGTATAGGTATGATTAATCTTGATACGATCGGACGCCTTAGGGAAAATAAATTATTTGTTATAGGTGCAAATTCTGCTAAAGAATGGATGGATATCCTCGAAACAATCTGTAATAAAATTAATCTCCAAATTGAAGTAGTAGCAGAAGAAATTAATTCTAGTGATCAAGTAAGTTTTCATGAAAAGGGTATCCCGGCAATTCAACTTTTTACAGGACCGCATGTAGATTATCACCGAACCACTGATACGGCTGATAAAATAAATTTAGAGGGACTTTTAAAAATAGCCTATGTGGCTAAAGAAATTATTGAATATTTAGCCCAAAAAGAAAATCCTTTGGAAGCAACCCTCAAACAAATATCTCCAGAAACTTATTTAAATAAAAAAGAGAGAAAGGTGGGTATTGGTATAATCCCAGATTTTTCATATAAATTAAAGGGCGTTAGACTTGATGGGGTTATTCCTGGCTCACCTGCAGAGTTATGTGGTATGAAAAAAGGTGATATAATTATAAAAATAAATAATAATTCTGTTAATAACTTAAAAGAGCTTTCATTTAATCTCAAATCTATAAATGCTGGTGAAAAAATTTCAATAACGTATATTAGAGATGGTGAAGAAAAAACTATCGAGACCTATGTAATTCAGCGCTAATAAACCAGATAAATATTAATTCTTAAATTCTTTTCTACTTATTAATCCAAAAATACATTTTTCGGTTAAGTAAAAGTTTATTAGTTGGATTACGAGCTAATCTTGAAATTTTTTACAACCTATTGTTTATTAAAAATATAGATAAAATTTTGTGGAGTAAGTAACAAATTTTATGTCAATGAGGACAAATATACACAAAAATCATCCGTTGAGAAAATTGTTCAAACAGGCTATTGATTTTGGTCTAAAAATGAATCCCCCTGCAAATAAGGGACTTGCTGATTATTTGGAAGAACATATCTTATGTGAATTCATTCATACAGATAATCTTTACAAAATTAGAGATCTAAAAGGAAGAAGGCTTGAAGATATTGCTGATATACTCGCAGAAGGTGAGATTTTACTAAATGCAAGAAGTTTTTCGAGGGAATTCCAGGTGCATAAACACATCGGAGATTATACACTTTTTATGTTGGGTATGTTTCCTTCCGCTCTTTATAGGAGAAAAGGTAAAGAATTTATCTTGGGTAAGATAATCATCCCAGGATTAAATCTATCCGAACATTATATGTTGCAAGGTAGAAGATCATATAAAATTGCATCAGAGTTTGCTGAAAAGGAATTATTTTTAGAATTATCTATAAATTATACTCTTTACATGAAAGTGCTTGAGATGGTGAGGATTTATCTTGAATCTATAAAAAATAAAGACTTTATTAAGGCAAAGGAAATTATAATTGGTACGAATTAAAATTTTTAACTTGAAAAATGCGATTATTTGAAGGGTTACCCTATTAAATGTTTATCCTACATGAATTTGAGCAATTATTATTCAGAATGTATTTCTTTATACATCATAAATAATGCTTCACTCAACAAAAGGTCAGGATATCTTATAGTAGCCTTAATCGCATCTTCAAGTGGATAATCTTCGTAATGATCTTCTGTATAATTGATTCTTATAAATTTTCTTTTGAGTAAATAACATCTCTTTTTAAGTCCGTTTTTGTCTATAAAAGGAATAATCACGTGCTCTTTATCTTCCTCAAGACCATATTTTTTAATTAGTTCATTTATTTCTTCTATATCCCTCATTTCTGAACAATCTTTTTTCCTTAATAATGTATTCTCTTCATCCAATTTGTACATACCTTCCTTTTAACTATAAAGCTTTTAATAGAATTTTGACCGCAAAATTGGATATCGATTTGGCTTAAATAGTAAAAATAATATATTAAAAATTGGAAGCATCACCAATTCCGTGATGAATAAAAAAGGGGCTCACCTTATAATG
>CAYOJI010000026.1:12180-22945 GCA_964404225.1 uncultured Nitrospiraceae bacterium | reverse complement strand
TAAATGTCCAACAATGATTTTTACAAATAGTCCACAAATGATTTTTACGTAACATCTAAAAATTTTTGCGTTGACACATAATTAAGCGTCTGCTAATATCATCCTTGCATCTAATTTGTAAAGACTTAAGTTAAAAAAGCGTTATGACGAACGGAGGAAAGAATGAAAAAAAATGGTAATCCATTGATATACTGTATCTCGGTTTTAATAACATTCCTTTTCGTAATACCTTCAAAAGCTGAGCTATTAGATCAATCAATTCATAGCATAGGCCTCAAATCAGAAACCGAGAATGAAATTAATACATCGGACGTGACTTTGATTCTTAAGGACGGGTTATTAGAAAATGGTGTGAGGGTTCAGAAAAGCAAAGGAAAATTTGATATCTTAAGTTTTCGCTTAAACATTGACGCAAAACAGGTACCATCTCTTGTTTTGAATATCTTTGTTGATAACCTTTATTCTTCCGGAAGAATTATAGATGGCTGGGGAACTCAGAAAGCACGTATATACGCCTATAATAAAGACGGTTATTCTATTCAGACAACGATGAATCTTGAATTTACTCTAACGCACGGCTGGAATGAGCTTGATGTAACCCCACTAATTCACCTTATGGATGGATTTGGGTTTGTGAAGTTCAGAATAGTTGCTATCAGAAACTGGTTTGATATTTCTGAGGCAAGATTCTCCATTATAAATCATTCACCTATAGCGGTTTCGAATGGTTTTTATAATGGTATTGCAAATATACAAGTTAAGTTTAAAAGCGATGGTTCGTATGACCCTGATGGCGAAGCTATAAATTATACATGGGATTTTGGAGATGGTTGCATATCTACTGAACTAAATCCAATCCATGTATATACTTCTCCTGGTAGATACACAGTTAATCTAACCGTTACCGATGGGCATGGTGACCCTAATACTGATAGCACATTTGCAATAGTATTAAATGAATCCTTTGAGACAATAAGACCCACAGATGCTTATAATCCTGAAAACTGGATTAATCCATCTAACGGATATGATGGAGATCCTATCACATATACTTATTTAATTTCACCTGACAGTATTCCTTCTATATCCTTTGGCGGTTATTTGGCTAATGAATCACTGAACGCGTGGGGAGAGAAAAACTATTATTGGTATAGCAGTTGGTTATATATAACCTTCGAAGGATTAGTTTCTGGACGAATGGATGATCAAATAGAGATTGTTGTAACAGACCGGGACGGACACATCAAACATACAATACTTCCTTCAGCGGTTGGAACGACAAAGAAGGAATTTGTTCAAAAGTTAAATATGTCTGATTGGGGTGATGGCTTTAAAAATATAGATAACCTTCGTGTTAGAGTTAATGGTTATAAACAAAAAGGTGCTGATGGCGGTGAAGCAAGGGTTTATGACGTTAGGATAGATGGTGATTCTGCTATGCCATCAAAGGATTAGACGAGGGGTTCTTATAATGTTCTTCCTACTAATGATAACAATTTAACAATCCATTATTCGCCAGCAGGAATAATCGATGTAGAAAAAAATGATGAGTATAAGGTTTCACAAGATGGTTTTATAAATTACTATATGATACACCAGTTCAAAGAAAAGACTACTTCACAGAATATAAAAATAGATTGGAATGGTCAGATAAATGAAGCAGATGTAGAGGCATATGCACAATCTTTTAAAGCCAATAGTTCTGGTTTGCTAACAATGGTTCGTATTTTTATAAAAAAAGTAGGTTCACCAGATGGAAATTTAATTGTCCGAATAAAATCAGAACTTGGCGGCGAGGTTCTTGCTCAAAGTAAAGCGATACCAGAATCTTCTTTAGAAGTTGGTGGTAGCTGGATTACATTTATCTTTGATAAGCAGCAAATCTTTTTAAATGCAGGGGATATATATTATATAGAGATTTGGAGAGATAAAAGTGACAGTGCTAATTATCCTGAGGTGACAGTGAGAGAATGTCCAAGTTTTGAAGGTTCTACATGGTGGCGTTCAAGTGGTAAGTGGTTAGAAGGCAATTACAGAGCAATTTTATTTGAGGTTTATATAGATAACATTTTAGATGTTAATTCTCGTTACTGTAGTGTGCCCACTTCGCCAGATAGAGGAATTCAAGGTCTTGACTGGAAGAATATTTATCTTGAGGCATATAACAGAGTTTCATCCTCTTGGGATTGTCTTGATACAGTATTATACGATGGTTCTACCACCGATATTAATCTCTCTGCCACAATCTCTTCATCTGATTATTTTGACGAAAGTGGATGGATTGCGATAAGAGTTTATTCAAGGGGAAATGATTCTGCAAATTCTCTGTCAACTGATTTAATAAATTTTGTTAATGTTCTGGTACCACCTCTTACACTTAAAATAATATCTCCACAAGATGGTGAGGTATTAACCTCATCGCCAATAACTGTTAAGGGAATATAACAGGTATAGTAACCGATTCTTTAACAGGTTTGCCACTTCGATCAGCAACAGTCTCAATAACAGATTCTTTAAACAGCACGCACACTACTTCAACAGATACTGAAGGTAAATACCTTTTTGAGAACATTATATCAGGATATTTTATAGGAATCGTAAGCAAAGAAGGATATCATAGCTATAATTTTTCAGGAAGTGTATTACCTGCACAGACTACAATGATTGATGTTACCCTAATATCCTATTATCCCAATCATAAGTGATGTATCCGTAAGCAATATAACTCGTGATTCTGCCACTATCACATGGAGGACTGAACAGTTAGCAGATAGTCTCGTAGAATATGGGTTAACAACATCTTATGGAAGTTCAATAAAAGAACCAGCTTTAATAACAGATCATGCTATTATATTAACAAACCTTATGCCAGGAACAACATATCATTTTAAGATTACATCAAAAAATATTTATGGTTTTTCTTCATCTTCAGATGATGGATTATTTATAACTAAGACATTTATAGCAAAAGCTATTGGAGATTATGGCAATGTTACTGTCATGGAGGTAGAAGGAAATTATGAGATCAAAAATTCTAATGGAACGATTAGTTCATTACCAAGAGAAGAAATTGCAAAAGAATTTTTGAGGGATAATCCTGACGAATATGACTTTCTTGTTATTTTCACGAACTTTGATTTTACAATGCCTGATGCAGATGCAAAGGCATTTTATCTTGAGATAAAGAATGATGTGCAGGGGATAGGAAAACCTATCTTTGATAATTCATCACTCTTTGGGAGTAATGGTAAACTTCAGGGACTTCAGGGAAGTATTGACATGGGTAATATTGCAAAATATCATAACAGACCCTGCTGACCCTAAGTTCGAAGAGACGATTAATCTCATTGCCCATGAACAGATGCACAGGTGGGGAGTAAATATTAAGTTTAAAGATGAAAGTGGAAACATTAGCACAGCACTTCTTGGGAAAGATGGTGTTCACTGGAGTTATTTATTAGATACAGACGCATCAGTTATGTATGGTAATGATTGGAGGGGCAACGGAGACGGAACATTCACATCAACAGGTGTAACGAAATATTATAGTCCACTGGATTTATATCTCATGGGAATCTACGATAAGAAGCAAGTTCCACCAATGATTTTGATTGATAATCCCTCTATTGATCCAGCCAAGATGCCTGAAGTCGGAGCGAAGATTACAGGAACAAGAAAGTTAGTCACAATAGATGATATTATTGCTGTTGAAGGTGAGAGAATTCCTGATGCATCAGCATCGCAAAAGACATTTAAAATAGCATATATTTTATTAACAAGACCTAATACCTATACTGGCAATGAGCTGAAAGGTATAGAAAACATAAGGAATGCCTGGGCAGGGAGATTCAGAAGTCTAACATATGGCAAAGCCACAATTGCAAATATTGTTCCTTCTATTTCTATATTCGTATCTTCACCTGCAGATGGTGAAACGATCAACGGGCCTGATGTAATGGTCAAAGGAGCTATAATCAACTCTACAGGAAATGAAACAGGGATAACGGTAAATGGTAGAGTTGCAACAATGTATGGCAACCAGTTCATAGCAAACAATATCCCATTAACAGAAGGATTAAATACCATAACTGTTACTGCAACAGATACAGATGGAAACACAGAAACAACATCAATTACCGTAAATGCTGTAACAACAGGCAATTATATAAGAATAACATCAGACATAGAATCAGGCATTGCACCACTTGAGGTTAGTTTAAGGATAGATGGTTCATTCAGCATCGAAGAATCGAATCTTAATATAACAGGTCCCATACAGCCAGAAATCCTTTCCTCAAGTCCTGAGGAATACACAATAAAACTGATTGCAGAAGGAATCTATTACGTTACAGTTAGCGCCACCGGCCCGGATGGGAATGTGTATCAGGATACTATTGGAATAATCGTGATGAACAAAGCACAGATGGATAGACTGCTGCAAAATAAGTGGGAGGTCATGAAAATGGCATTGGGTAACGGAAATATCAACAGTGCTGTAAATTATTTTGCAATAGATTCTCGGAATGTTTATACAGATCAATTCTCGGCTTTAGAACCAATACTTTCAGAGATAGTAAATGAACTAAATACATCTCAGATTAATATGGAATCAATTGAAGATAGAATAGCAGGATATGAAATATTGGTTATAAGGGAAGGAACAACATACTCTTTCCATTTGAAATTTACGAAAGACGTTGATGGGTTATGGAAAATATGGAGTGGTATGAAAACAATTAGTTCTTTTTCAATAGTTGTATTTGTTTTATTTTTATCGCCATCTATTACTTTTGCTGGTGGGCCATGGAAGGGGAAAATTATAGACATAGAAACAAAAGAGCCGATTGAAGGTGCGGTAGTACTTGCGGTATGGGAGCGGGCTTATAGGACTCCGGCAGGTGACAATACCTATTTTTATGAAGCAAAAGAGGTTTTAACTGATAAAGAGGGTAATTTTGAAATACCAGCATATAGACCTATCAACTTGCTACCAATAATAAGTTATATAAGAGGACCAAATTTTACAATCTTTAAGCCAGGTTATCTGAGTCTGTCGGATAGGTATCTTGATGAAAATATAATAGACAAGCCAGCAGAATTCAAGAGAGACGGAAAGATATACAGGCTTTCACCTGGACTTATTGAGCTTCCAAAACTTAAGACAAGAGAGGAGAGGTTAAAAACCTTGCCATCAGGCCTTATGTATGAAGAAGCTGAAAAAAAGGTGAAAAATTATATGCACCTCATAAATGTCGAGAGACGTAATTTGGGTTTAGATCCAATTCCTATGGAGAGGAGCAATACAGATGAGAAACCTCAGAATATTATTTATATCCTTATTGTTTGTTTGGAGTCGTTTTCTTCCGTTGGATGCATCTGCTTTAGAAAAAGCAACTCATTTTGACCTAAATGGTAGGGTCGTCAAAAGTCAGACAAGCCTGAATACTTATTTAAAGTTCAAATTGGGTTTGTCCAAAGGCATAGAAGATATCATATATGATAAACAGGTCATTAAATGGATTCAAGATGGCGGCAAGAAAGAAGACGAGCCATTAAGTGTTACCCGTTCGATGAACCATTTTCATAACCCATTAAAGACATGGGACACATCTGGCTTTAAAGGAACATTTAAATCTTCGGTAATATGGGCTCAGGATCAAGGAACATTTGGTTCACTTTTTGGCGGAGACTGGTCATGGAAGAAAGCACGCGAGTCTTTTTATAAAGGCTTGACCGAAGTAAATAGAAGTGATAGAGAAAAAAATCTCGCAGATACTTTTAGAGCATTAGGTCAGGTCATGCACTTAGTTCAAGATGCCTCTGTTCCTGCTCATACAAGAGATGATGCTCATGTAGTCGGATATCATTATGAAAAGGCAGTGGAAAAGTTAAGAAAAGAGGACGATCCAAAATTTTTAGAAGCCGTTACCAATCCTTTATACTTTGATTCCTCAATTCTCACCTTTACCCCCAACCCATTAGCACCAATACCAATAGCAAAGATATTTGATACAGACATTTATTACAACACAAATCCATCTCCAGATGTGACCGCCGGCAATACGATTGGACTTGCTGAATATACAAATGCAAACTTTGTAAGTGAAGGATTAATAAGTGCAAACTTCCAAGATTTTCCTTATCCAAGAAGCCAAGATACAACAATAATTGGAAAATCTTATACAAGTTCCTCGGGAACTTATACGAGGCAATATTACTTAAAGAACTGTTGTGGTGAGACGAATGCTGGTAACGGATATTTGCTTGCCGTTGTGGATTATCTTGATTATTGAAGACAAAAGCATCCTATGCTTAGCACTGGTCTACCTAAAATTCCAGTCTTAGATGAAGATGTTTATAAAGACTATGCATTTCTACTCATTCCCCGAGCTGTGGGATATTCAGCAGGGTTACTGAATTATTTCTTCAGGGGAAACATAGAGATAACATTACCGGCATCCGGAGTCTATGCGCAGACAAACAACCCAGCCATAGGCTTTTCACAGATAAAACTTCTTGCCAGAAACACCTCTGTTAACAACGAACAAATGAATGACGGGACGATAGAACTTGTTATAGGTTATAGGCGTGCAATTGATGATCCTTTCATTAACTACCCTGAGGATTATCCATTCAAGGCAGAAAATGAAATAACATACATCGTAGTTCCTGAGGCAAATGGTATTCGTTCGATACCAAACGATAGGTATGTAGAGCTTACATTTGATTTAAGTAGTAATCCAATTCCATTATTTGCGATAAATGTCTTTATTCGTCTTATATATCATGGGCAGCTTGGGCTTGAAGACGGAGCAGTTGTAGTAGGGTTCAAAGACATCAGTGAACCGACACCTATTGATCTCTTTAACGATATGGATCAGATATGTTTAAACGGAAATATGTATGTAGCAGGTAGTGCTGAAGCAATAGAGCAGGTGGACACAAATAATAACGGGATACCGACATGGGATGTTTATCCTCATGATATAAGCAATATCTACTTCAGAACTTCACCGAAAGATATACCCCAATATGCATCAGCTACCAATTATAATATTGCAGTTCCATATCTTAACGCAGGGCATTCCGTAAGAGCCTCGTATATTCTGACTGATTACGCCTTTTCCTATAATTCCTATCAGACTTTAGTTAAAACTATTGAAGAAGACCCTTGGCTTCACACTTCATGGAGGACAGAAGTATATCCTGGCATAGCAATAAAGAACCAGATAGAGTATGAAGAAGACCCTGAAGTATGTGCACCTCTAAGTGCGCCATGTCATATTTGGTGGTATCCGACATTCCTTGAATATAGGGGAGTTAATCTATGGTGGGGCGGAGGGATAATGTATATAAATAAGGCATATCCTCAGAACACCGAATGTGACTGTTATCAAGGGGTCTTAAGAAACTGCATAAGCGTTGCACAGACATTAAAGACAACAGAGTATTCGACTGAGGCAATAGAAGGCGGGGAAGATTTAATAGAAAGGAAATTAATAATAAAAAATAATGCTCCGATATTGCTTCTTCCAAATAGGCAAAGGCGAAATTTCCAATAGTTCGCATTCATGATAAAGTTCTTTACTAACCTAAATGAGGAAACTTCTTGACAAGTAGACACTGCAAATAAATAATAGGTTTATCTTTCTCAATGGTTGAACAATATGGGGAAGTAACAATATGCTTGAGGCAAATAAAAAAGCAGCAATAAAATTCGGAATTGATACTGAGTTAATTGAGGTGAGTGTAGATACTAAAAAGAATATCGAAATTTTAGGGGATGATTTAACCTTTCTCAGCATAAGGGAATATGAAAGAACAAAGCATGTTCATAGATTACACCCTTACTTGGGTAAATTCATTCCGCAATTAGTTGAAGTTTTTTTAAGAAAATACTTTAAAAAAGGTGATACAATTCTTGACCCCTTCTCGGGTTCAGGAACGACACTTGTGGAAGCAAATGTTTTAGGTATGAATTCGATAGGAATAGAATTATCACCTTTTAATGTGTTAATTCAGGAAGTAAAAACTAAAAAATATGACATTTTCGAAGTTGAGAGGGAAATTAAGGATGCTTTAAAAAGACTAAGATTTTTTAGTTATAGTTTAAGGAATAAAAATCAATCTCTCTTTCGTGAGATTATAGAAAAATTTGATACCAAAAGTGAATATCTTAGAGAATGGTTTAGCGAGCATTACAAGAAATCTTGTTTTACCGAAGCATAATAAGGGATTACAAAAATCAGGATGTTTTAAAAGTCATCCTTTCAAGGTCAGCACGTTCGGCAAGACTTATTCCTCATTATGATTTAGCAAGACCTAAAAAGGCAGTAAGAGAAACTTACTGGTGTATTAAACACAAAAGATATTGCGGACCAGTTAATGAGGCATTTAAGTTCATCAACCGTTATAGTTGGGATACAATAAAAAGGTTAAAAGAGTTTGATAAGTTAAGAACAGACGCCTTTATTAAAATTATTCATGGAGATGCAAGGACTGTTAAATTGTCAGAGGATTTGAAAATAGATGGAATATTTACTTCTCCGCCTTATGTTGGCCTCATAGATTATCATGAACAACATAGATATGCCTATGAATTGTTTGACTTTCCAAGGTATGAAGAACAGGAGATAGGCTCTGCTGCGAAAGGTCAAAGCGAAAAGGCGAGGGAGGAGTATGTAAAAGGAATAGATGATGCTTTTAAAAATGTGTCCAAAAATTTGGTTGAAGGTGCGCCGATTTTTATTGTAGCAAATGATAAATTTAATTTATACCCTGAGATAGGAAAACGATGCGGATTTAATCTAATAGATGTTTTCAATAGACCTGTTCTTATGAAACGGAGCGAGATGAAAATAAATTTTTTGAATCAATATCTTATTTCAAGAAGGTGTAAATATGCCGTTATCATCAAAAACAGCAAAGGAAATTGCAGAACTCCTTACGACTACTGTAAGAGAAAAATTAAGAACATATCAGCCAGAAACTGTCCATATGCTCTTTCATCATAGATTACTTGGTAAGGATAGATATGCTATGTTTTCGTTCATTCAATCAATGAATACTACTTTTGGAATGTCCATCTGGGAGCAAACTCCTGTTATTTTGGCTAATGGCGTTAATAACTATGCTGAGAGACAATATAGATTACTTGGGGAAATAGATGCAGGAACTGAAAAATTTATCAGTGAAATTCATTACAAGTTAAGGAAAGGTGAAATTGCTACAAACAAGAATAACGAAGTTGAACAGATTAGGGGTGTAATAAAGAAAGGCGCAGCAAAAGTAGATCCAGATTCTATTGTAGATTTATTTGTGAAAGTCAAAGATTCAGAAAACTACTTTGACATCACAAGTGCCAAGCCAAATATGAAAGAGTGTGTAGCATTAAAACTTAAGCTTCTCAGGTGGGTTGCTTTAAGGTAGAGTCAAGATAAAAATGGTAATGTTTTTACAAGATTGGCAATCCCGTATAATCCCTATCATCCTGAACCTTATGAGAGATGGACATTAAAAGGATTATATGATGTGAAAAACGGTGAGATTTTGGTTGGAGAAGAATTTTGGAATTTTGTTGCAAGTGATAATATCTACGAGGAACTTTTAGATATGTTTCAAAGCGTCGGCGAAGAATCGAGAGATGAAATTGATAAAAATTCGCTGAATTTAGAAAAGAAAGATGATTTTATCAATGAAAAGTAATCAACAGTGTATAACAAGCATAAAAAGTTCGTGTCTAACAGAACTCACGCAGGTTCCGCCGAAGGCAGAACTTCTTTTATAATAGAGTTGTTGGACGACATTTTGCTTTATAAGATTAAAAGATTTCAAAGGAGGTATAAACCATGATAAGAATCTCTAAGATTTCCATTTTTATTATTTCTGTAATTGTATCATTAGCACTTGGAGCACAAGCTGTCCCAGCTTCTACTTTAGATCTTTTAGGAGTTGGCTGGAACAAGTCAGAGGTCACAGTTTTGATAAAACCAGCGAAGGGTGTAACTCCACAGTCTGTAGTTGATGTTGAAACGGCTATCAATGATTGGGATAATGCGCTGTCTACAGTTGAAGGTGCCCCGAGGCTGGTTTTAGTTAGTGGTACAAAAAGTGCTGACATAGTCATACATATGAAGGTTGGCGGCGGTAACGTCTTGGGTTATGCTTTGCCAAAAACATTAAGTCCATTCAGTTGTGTCTTAAAAAGTGTCCGTATACAGCTTAGTGGTAAAGCCTTTGGCGAAAATTTTAGCAATGCTGGCGTTCGAAATGTTACTCGTCATGAACTTGGACATGCCCTTGGATTAGGGCATAGCGACGACCCAAATGATCTGATGTATGCTACTGCTGACTCCTCAGAAATATTTGGGGATAGTGATGTTCCAATTTCAGCATGTGACTTAAACGGTATAGACGCTATTTATCCTCTTCCAATATACTGTACAATTCCGGGTTCAATAACATGTCCTTGAAGATTAAGCAGATGGTGATAATATATTACCCATAGGGAGTAAAATTCAAACAAAGCAATGTAACACGTTGTAAAAGACTAACGTCTAACGTTCAAGCTTTCGGGCTTTGTTTTTGCCAAGAACGTTATACTGGAAATTAGGTGATATTGCTAAAGAGCTTATGAAATTAAATCCTTGTTTACCTTTATCTTAAGTTGTTTTTTATATCCCTCAACAAATGACTTTACTGCGTTGTCCTTTGTTTTATTCAACATAACCTGAGTAAGCATCCCAACCATCTGTTTATTTTCAAA